>JACMPN010000558.1 GCA_014377495.1 Candidatus Sericytochromatia bacterium | reverse complement strand
TCAGGTGGTTATCCCGATCACGGTTCATTACCGCTCACGTCCATAAGGTAAACCATGTTGCGACATGTTGCAAGCAAGGCGGGGGCTGGCTTGTGGACGGCAGAAATCCCTAAACGACAAACGAGCGGCACCGATCCATGCGGATCAGGCTCCCCGTTCGTCGTTCACTATCAGCCCGACGGCATGGCGGTCCCCGGCGGGTCGAGAGGCAGCGTGACGACGAAAGTGGCGCCTTGGTCCGGGAAGCTGTGGACCGTGATCGTCCCGCCCATCCCCACCGCCGCCTGCTGTGAAATCCACAGGCCGAGGCCGAACCCGCCGTAATGCTTGGTGGAGCCGAGACGCTCGAACCTGCCGAATATCTGCTGCTGCCGGTCCGCTGCGATGCCTACGCCATGGTCCTGCACGCTGAGGACGGCCGATCCACCGTCACGCCTCAGGCGGAGCTCGACGGGTTGGCCTGCACCGTATTTGGCCGCATTCGCCAGCAGGTTGGTGACGATTTGGGCGGCCCGCTCGGCGTCCCAGATGCCGGTGATGCCTGACTCGATGTCGATGCTCAGGGCGCAGCGGGCGTTTTCGAAGATATCGGCAAACTGATCGGCCACCATGGCCGTCACGGCCGACAGGTCGACGGCTGCAAGCGTCAGCGAGATCCGGCCGCTCGTGATCCGGGAAACGTCGAGCAGTTCGGTCGTCAGCATGTTGAGCCGATCGACCTGACGCTCGACAACGGCCAGTTTGGCGATCGCCCACGCCGGGAGCGGATCGAGGGGTGTGTGGCGCTGTGTCCGACGCTGGATGTGGCCGAGCTGCAGTTGCAGCGACGTCAGCGGAGTCTTCAGCTCGTGCGAGGCGATCGACAGAAAGTCGTCTCGGACGCGCACGGCCTGCTGCAACTCGTCTTCGGCGTGTTTCAGGCGGGTCACGTCCAGAAACGTCAGCACGGCCACGGCGGGATGGCCGAACATGGCGGGCAGGACCTTGGAAAAGCACAGTAATGCCGTCCGTCCGGCTGGCGTATGCCAGTCTATCTGGAACCCGTCCAGCCCCTCGCTGTCCAGGGCACGGGCACCGGGAAACGCTGCCTCGGCCACGGGGTTGCCGTCGGGGTCGGTCCAGAACGACCCGGGCGGGAACAAAAACGGCGGCTGGCCCAGCGGGATGCCGCCGCCGGCGAGGTGGCCGGCGGCCTCATTGGCGAACGTCACCGCCTGCGTCTCGGGCTCGATCAGCAGCAGGGGCGTGGGCATCAGGTTGAGGATGGCTTCCAACCACAGCTGCTGATCCTTGACGGCGGCTTCGGCCCGTTTCTGGTCGTCGATGTCGGTGCAGGTGCCGAACCACTTGACGATGATGCCCGCCGAATTACAGACAGGCAACGCCCGGCCGAGATGCCAGCGGTAGCAGCCGTCGGCAGCCCGCTTGAAGCGATACTCGACTTCGTAGATCTCGCCCGTGTCGACCGCATACTTCCAGTGGTCGAGGCAATTGGCCAGGTCGTCCGGATGGATCACCGGCTGCCAGCCCCAGCCCAGGGTCTCGGCGACGGACATCCCGGTATAGTCGACCCAGCGCTGGTTGTAATAATCGAGCCAACCGTCCGGGCGAGCCGTCCAGACGATCTGCGGGATCGCTTCGGCCAGCTGGCGGAAGGATGTTTCCTCCTGGATCGCCCCGCTGCGTTGGGTGAAGGCGACCACCTTGGGTATCAGTGACGGCAGCAGCAAGGCCGTGCCCACCGAAGCCGCCGCCGTGACCGCCTTGAGTGCCCCAGCCAGCCAGTAACTGGGTGTCCACAGCGTCCACACCTCCATGAAATGGGTCATGCCGCAGGAAACAATGAAGATGCCGAAGGCCATGAAGACCCACGAAAACGGGATGTTCCTGACCCGGCGAAGCAGCACCCCGAGCGTCACGGAAATGGCCACGTAGGCGAGTCCGATCAGCAGGTCGGAGATCCCGTGCAGTCCGACGAGGAGTGGCTGCCACAGGTAGCAGTGGCCGTGCGGCATCATGCCGTCTAAGTGAATCAGGGCAGGGGCAAAGTCAGGCAAGGTACGATCTCCATGGCGCAGGCGGCTCAAGCCGCCATGCCGATCAACTTAACGACTGCCACAGACGGTGCCCCGTCCGCGGATGCCTGCGATGATACACGGAACGCCCCGCTATGTGGCTGCGTCCGTAGGGGTCATGACCAGGGCAAGGTAGAACGGGGCATGATGACCACGTCGGTCCCGTGATGAAGCCGGTGATCTGACCGAGGCACTGCGCCACGTCAATCTGCTTGGTGATTGCTTCAAGCGCTGGGAAGTACCCCGTTTTTACGGTGATGTCGGCCTGCAAGCGCCGAGTCGGCTGCCAAACGGCGGTGAGCGGTGGTGAACCGCTCCCGGGTCCATCCCATCGGTTTCCCGAAGAAATGGGGATCCACCGCGAAGGGTTTTCCCACAGTTGCCCGTGGGCCTATCCCTTTCAGGTGGTGATCCCGGAAGCGGTTCATCACCGCTCACGTCCATAAGGTATAGCACATTACGAAATGTTGCAAGCGGGGCGGCGATTGCCTTCTGGGTCACGGGCGCCCCAAACGACAAAAAAGTGGCACCGGTCCTTGCGGATCAGGCCACTCTTTGTCGTTCTCCGCAGCTTGCGCTCCGGATCACATCGGTCCCTCATAAGATATCCGGTGTTGCCACCGAACCGTTTCGAGGTTCCTCCGGGGTCGGCCTCTCGAGCGATCGATGTCCTTGCGGACAGACCACCCGAGGGTCTCCAGGAACTGCGTCCCGGGCAACCGGTCCTTACGTTTCCTGTGCTGTTCAACGAACGTTGCCGCTCGCTGCGTTTCCGAGGTCACTGCAGGTCCCCGCCTGGTGCAATCCCAATCCTTTCGGACGGGCCGCTAGTCGGCGGGACTGGGTGTGTGGTGCATTCCTTGCGGAACGTCGGCCCATGACCACCAGTTTGGCGTTCGGTGACGTCCTTTGCAGGTAGTCTCCGTTGTCGCCCTGCCAGTGCGTTGCGAATTCCATGCGGAATGCCGATCCGTCACCGTCAGTCTGCTTTCGGCAAATGTCCCTTGCGGGTCATCCACTTACTCGCCCTGCCAGTTCCTAGTGCATCCCTTGCAGGACGTCGAGCCAGGCACCACCAGGTTTTGCTTTCAGGCAGGCTTTCCTCTCGAAAATCCCGCTTACTCGCCCTGTCACCTTGACGCTTCGGCTCTGCAGCAAAAGTCGATCAGTCGGTCACAGTCCCGCTTTTGGCTGGTCTCCCTTGCGGGTCACCTGCTGTATCGGCGGCCGTTACCTTGGCGCTTCCTTACGGAAACCGTCCCAGTCGGCAACAGTCACGCTTTCGTCGTGGTTTCCCTTGCGGGTCACCCTTTCGTCGGCGGCCCCATCACATTAATGCTCACTCCTTACGAAGCAATCACCAGTTGTGACAGGTGCGCTTCTTAAGGGGTCGCCCTTGCGGATGACCCTTTCGTCGGCGCCTGCTGCCTTGCGTGAACACCTCTTGCGGTGTGTCCATCAGTCGGCGGCAGTTCCGCTTTTCGGCTTAACCATCCTTGCGGATGATTGGCGTATTGGCGGGTGTCATCGTGGTGATGTCTCTTTGCAGAGATCGTCTACCAGCGAGTGACAGATGGGCTTTGGGCTCGCTTCCCTTTCAGGTGGTTCGCTTGCGACTCACATAACCAATATAGCCGCAGAGGTTAACCCTGTCAATGGTTTCCTTAAATGTATTTTAAGTAAGGCCTTAAGAACAGCTTATTCTGGGGTCCTGGCTAACGCCTTGATCTTGGCGGGTGGGCCAGTCCTTGCTTTGAGGAATGGCCGGTGGGTCAAGCAGCCTGTCAGGTGGAGGTCTGGCTTGGTCCTGTCGGCGGCGGCAGGCGCCGGCGCGGCCACGCAGGTCCCACGGGTTGATCGCGATGACTCTTACCTGTAGCGAGAGCGTCCGCCCGCTTAGCCGCTAACGGGTTGGCATTCCCACCCGTTCAAACGAAGGTGAGCGGTGGTGAACCGTGACTGGGTCCATTCACACCGGTTTCCCGATCGAATGTGGCTCCACCGCGAAGGGTTTTCCCACAGTTGCCCGTGGGCCTATCCCTTTCAGGTGGTTATCCAAGTCACGGTTCATCACCCCTCACGTCCATAAGGTATGTTATGTTGCGAAATGTTGCAAGCAAGGCAGGCCCTGCATTGTGGAGGCTGAGATGGCCGGGAAGCGAACAGGTGGGTGGGTCCTAAAAGGTAATGCTGCCGCTGTACGGTGTCATTGGTTGGGGAGGTTTGCCGTCGACGAATGGCGCATCCGAGATGACGAGGACATAAGCGTAGCGCCGCTGAGGTTTTTCCCCGTGATTGGCTGGCGGTAGCCAATAGGAAAGCCGGTCCACCTTGCCGAAGTAGGTGCGTCCTGCCGTCAGTTCATAGGCCGCGACGGTGAGCGGTATCGCCGATGCCGCCAAGTCCGCGCGGATGAACTCGGGGGCCGCGGCGCTGTCGGCCTTGGTGTAGGTCTGCCAGACGCCGGGGGTCACGTGCAGGCGCCATTCACTGGGGCGCAGCTCGATCGTGCCTGCCGGGGTGTGCGCCGTCAGCGGTTTGCCGGTATGGCCGATCATCGTCCAGGAGGCCCAGGCGCCGTCCTGATGCTCGCCGTAAAGCGCCTCACTATAGAGACAGGGCCGACGTTCCGGAAACCCCTCCTGGACTGCCCCTGACAGGGTCAGCTCGAAGGGTGCGTGGCCCTGCAGGTCTGACAGTGTGACGGCTTTCATCCGGGAGTCCTCCGTGGGGGTGGCGCGCTCTGGCGGTGGCTGCGCGCCGGCGCGCGCCATCGTCAACGTGGCGATGGCAAGTGACAGGATGAGGCTCATGAGGGTTGACCGGTGGGACATAGTGCCTCCCTATGAGTCAGTGGCAAGGTCAGGTGCGGCATGAACCATTGTGCCACTGTCGTCGGGAGGCGGGATACCTGTCGGCGTCTAACGGCGGTCGGCGGCAAAATGGCAGTGACCGTTGATAACCGGGTGGTGCCATTGAAGGGTGGTCGTCGGTGATTGGGAGACGGAATGCGTAGCCTGAAAGGGATCGCTGTGGGGCCTGTGGACCTGGTGGCGAGTTATCGGCGGTTGTGCCTGGTGGGTGTGGGTCGGCGGATATGGCGCCAGGTTCCGATAAGATAAAGTTATCGGAAGTCAGACGGCGCTCCGGGGCATCGAGCGGGTGAAGCGTTCCAAGCGGGCGCACCTTAAGTGCAACTATCGTAGTGGGCAATTCAAATGAATGTCTCAACCGTGCCAACCGAAGTCGGAAAATCCGTGCCTCATACACCGGCTAATGAAGTCAGGCTGATTAAGGAAGCCGAAAATCTGGCGCAACAGGCTCCTGCGACCCGCAAGTTGGAGATTGACGTCCACCGACGCACCATGTCTCGTGCGGCAACGACGGCATTGAACCAAGTGGTTGCCAGCCGGGCAAAATAGCCCTGCCGACGTGATTCGCCGACCACGACGAACCCAATAGTGTCCAAGGTCAGCCGTCGGGATTGGACGAAGGGGCTGCGTATCGTCCAATCGGAGCTCCGTTCGGTGTGTGTGACCCAGCCATGCTGACCTGTGACCGCTGCGCCAGATTGGTACCGCACTCCTGGCGTATGATGTCAGGATCGAAAACGACTGTGAGTCCCACCGTTGGAGCCTGCTGGCCTCTCGCCCGATCCCCTCAGCGCACCGTTGGCCGAAGTCCTGCACGAGGCCCGGCGCTACGCCGAACTGGCCAAAGCCGCCAATACCCGCAAGGCGTATCAGGCGGACTGGCGCCTTTTCACGGCCTGGTGCCAGCGGCGGCAGTGCAGCGCCTTGCCGGCCGGTCCGGAAACGGTGGCCCTCTATCTGACCGATCATGCCGACCGGCTCAAGCCTGCCACGTTGCAACGACACCTGGCGACGATCTCCCAAGCCCATCAGTTGGCCGGTTATGAGACCCCCACCAAATCCGCCATGGTGCGCCTGGTGCTCGCCGGTATCCGCCGGGAAAAGGGGGTCGCCCAGATCGGCAAAACACCCCTGCTGACCGCTGATCTGCAGACGATGCTGGCCCGCTTGCCCCAAACCCGCCAGGGGACACGGGATCGGGCCCTGCTGCTCGTCGGCTTTGCCGGGGCCTTTCGCCGCTCGGAACTGGTCGGCCTCGACGTGGCGGACGTCCTGTTTCACAGCGAAGGCCTCGTGATCACCCTGCGATGGAGCAAGACCGACCAGGAAGGCCAGGGGACCACCGTCGGCATCCCCTTCGGCCGGGTGGCGGAAACGTGCCCCGTCCAGGCCATGCGTGCCTGGCTGGATCTGGCCGGGATCAGCGAGGGGCCCGTATTCCGGGCGATCAACCGCCATGACGGGGTGCAGCCGGGTCGGCTCACGGACCGGGCCGTCGCCCTGATCGTCAAACGCACGGCGTTGATGGCCGGGCTGGATCCCGCCGCCTTCGCCGGTCACAGCCTGCGGGCGGGACTGGCCACCCAGGCGGCGATCAACGGTGTGTCCGACCGGGCGATCATGAAGCAGACTCGCCACAAGACCCGGGCCATGGTCGATCGCTACGTGCGCGACGCCTCCGTGTTCCGGGACAATGCCGGTGGCGGCGTCGGTTTGTAGGGCTCGTCTGAGAGGCGCTGGGGCAGGCCGATTGCGTTGTCGACCCCTCCCAAGCTCCCTGAGGAGCTGTCGTCACGGATCTCCTAGCACTCAACCCGCCCCAGCACCTCTCAGACGGGCCCTTTTAGACATTTGCAGACTATTTACGGAACTGTCCGTCTGGGCGATGACGGCTTCAGGCCTACGGCGCCAAGGCCCCGATCGGTGCCTGGATCACGGCAAAGCCCGCCTTGAGCGTATCCACAGCACTGTCGATGCCCGAGGTCAGCTCGTGCCAGGACTCTTCGCCCGTCTCTTTCAGCGTCGAGACCATCGCCACCAGCGCGTCACGTTGGGCGGTCAGGATGGCGACCTGGGCGTGGAACTCGGCTTTGACGTTGTCGCCTTTGCCCATCAGTTCGCCGAGTTTGGTGGCGGCGTCGATGATATGGGCCTCGACGGATGCGATATAAGTCTGTTTCATCTCTGACATCGGGACTCTCCTTTACATTGGACCGTTGCTACGTTTACGTCGTTCGCTGACTGTGGCCCACGGTCAGCGGGTGCTGTGTCGAGCCTCAGCGCAAGGCCGGAATGATGATGGGCACGGCGCTGACAGGGCTGTTGACCCTGTCGACGGCGACCATCACATGGGCGTCGGGTGCATCGGTTTTCGGGATCACCATGACAACGGTGGTCATCACGGGGATGACTGCCAGGCTGGTCGTCGGGCGTGGCGTGCCCTGACGCAGCACCCGCATGCCTGCCCGGATGCCGATGCCCAGACGGCCGAACCACTGGCGGGTGCTGGCCCAGGACACCTGGGCCAGCGCCTTGCCACCGGCGACGGACGCCCCCACCCCGTGGACGACGTGATCGACGAGGTTGTTGGTCGCTTCGATTTTTTCCTCGACGACGGCACTGATCGTCTCCAGCCGTTGGACGATGTGTTCCATGTCTTCCAGGACCGGTTGCACGCCGCCGGTCAGCTGGCTGGTGCTGACGGCGACGATGCGCAGAACGCTGCGCATCTCCCAGACCATGGCCACCAACGCCATCACCAGCGTCAGCGTGGCCAGGCCGATGGCGCCCCACAGGACATCGGTGAACGAGACCATCATGGCCGCCTAGTTCGCTTTGTCAGATGTCGGGATGCCGTTGGTGGGGGCTTCGGTCGCCGCTTTGCGGCCGGCCTCGATGGCGTCGGTGATCAGGTGGACCTTTCCGCCCACGGTGTCACGTACGCTCTCGATGCGGCTGCCGGCGCCTTTTTTAGCCTCTTCGACCAGCTTGGCGGACTTTTCAAACAGGCCGTTGACGCCTTCTTTCAGCTGTTCACGGGTTTCCGTGCCTTTGCGGGGGGCCATCAGCAGGGCCACGGCACCGCCAAGTGCACCGGCCAGGATGGCCCAGCCGGCGACGGATCCAAAGTTGCTTGCGGATTGCTTGGACATGGCGACATTCCTCGGTTCATGACTAAAACGTTATTGGGGCATGGGCCACCGTGGCTTCAACCCCAAAGGCGGTCTCGGTGGACAAATCCCACACTACGCCCCGTGATTCGCTTTGTCAAAGTTTATGAACAAAAATGTGGCAGGTATTGACAACGCCTCGGCGGGTATCGTGCTGGGCTGCCAACGTGTTCGCACCCGTCGGGTCCACCCTGCGACGGCGGGATTTGATGCCAAAGGGTCTGGGCCCCGGGACTGGATCAACAGGGCCTTCCAGTCGTCATCCGCCGATGCGGCGACGCCGGGGACGTACGCCAAAGGCGACAAGAACATGCCGCGTCCCGACGAACTGGACGACCTCGACCTCACGAGCTTGGGCCGTGGGTTGGGGACCAAAGAGCGGCTCTGACGGCACCGGTTGTTCCAGGAGATCGCCACCATCCAGCACGATGCCGGCTGCCGCGCGCCATTTGTGGGCCTCTTACCAGAAAAACCGAGGGCGGTCCGGTTTCAGGGGCTTTCCTGCAGGCGCCCGGCGACTTCCTGCCGGGCCACGGCCCGCATCGTCAGCAGAAACGCCGCCAGCACGGGGGACGCATCGTCCGCCCGCCACATGGCCGCCATCTCGGAATGGGCCCCCGCCTCAGCCAGGGGCCGATAGACGACGCCCGCCCGTTGCAGCTGTGCCATCGAGGCCGGGACGAGCGACACCCCCATCCCGGCGGCCACCAGACTGATGATCGTCTGCATGAGGATGGCTTCCTGGGCGATTTTCGGGGTGAAACCCGCTGCCTCGCAGAGTCGGACGATCAGGTCGTGGAACCCCGGATTCAACCGTCTGGGGAACAGCACGAAAGGTTCCGCCGCCAGTGCCGCCAGCGGAATCGTCGTCCGACCCGCCAGGGCGTGGGAGTCCGGGACGGCCACGACGAACGGTTCGCTGAGCACCGTCTCCCGGACCAGGCCGCTGGCCGGGATCGGGGGCACCGACTCCATGTCGACCCGGTAAAAAGTGATGTCCAAATGCCCGTCCCGCAGGCGCTGCAGCTGGACGTCGGAGCTGAGCTCCTCGATCACCAGCTCGACGTCGGGCCGGCTGATCCGAAAGCGGCGGATCAGCTCCGGCAGCACATTGTAGGCGGCGGAGCTGACGAAGCCGACCCGCAGCCGGCCGATCTCGCCCCGGCCGGCCTTTTGGGCGATGGTCACCGCCCGGTCCACCCGGGCGAGGATCTGATACGCCTCCGCCAGAAATGCTTCGCCGGCGGCCGACAGCGAGACACTGCGCTTCGTCCGGAGCAGGAGCTGCACACCCAGCTCCGTCTCCAGGGCCTTGATCTGCTGACTCAGCCGCGGTTGCGCCATCGCCAGGCGCTCGGCGGCGCGGGTGAAGTGGCGCGCCTCGGCGACGGCGACGAAGTAGCGCAGGTGACGCAGTTCCATGGGCACTAATATACGTGAGGTATTAAAAGGCATCAATTCATATATTGGACGTATGTCTCGCCCCGACGGACGATGAACGCAGGTCGCCGGACCATTCCCCCAGCAAGGAGGCTGGCCATGCCCCACGTACCCTCGATCGCTCCCACACGGTGTGTCCCACAGGTTGACCAGGCGGCGCTGTCGGAGGCCCGCCGCCGGTGGGCGCTCGGTGCTGCCGGCTTTTGCACCTTTCTCGGCATGCATGCCACCCAGGCCCTGCTCCCGACGCTGGCCACGCAGTTCCATGCCACCTACGTGCAGGCGAGTCTGACGGTCAGTGCCACGATGGCGGCGGTGGCGGTGCTGGCCCCACTCGTCGGTTTTCTGACGGCGACGCCGTTGGCCTTCTTTGCGGATCGCAAGCGGGTCATCGTCGCCGGGTTGCTGGCCCTGGCCATCCCGACGCTGCTGGTGGCGACGTCGGCGGGGCTGTCCGGGATGATTGCCTGGCGGGCATTGCAGGGCGTGTTCATCGCCCTCGTCTATGTGGCGACGATGACCTACGTCAACGAGGAGTGGGCGGGCGGTGGCGGTGGCGCCGCCCTGGCGGCCTACGACAGCGGGGACGGTCTCGGCGGGGTTTCCGGCCGGTTTCTGACGGGCGTGCTCACCGATGTGCCGGGCTGGCGTGGGGCGGTCCTCCTCCTTGGGGTCCTGGGT
>JACMPN010000557.1 GCA_014377495.1 Candidatus Sericytochromatia bacterium | reverse complement strand
TTGTCTCCTCTTCGTTTGCTGGTTCGCCTTTTTACGCGGCGCATCAGCATCTTATGCCGCATCATAACCGAGTGTCAAGGGATTAGTAGCACTCATGTAGCGATCCAGCCGACTTCTGGGGCCTTTTTATTGCCTGAAGCGGCTTTTTCGCCATATTAGCGCAATGTTTATCCCCTAATTCGGCATCTTTTTTGACTACGGAACATCAAAAAGCATGCCAGGCGCCCTGTCCCTCATGATCAGGGCAGGTGACGGCGACAAAGGTGGGAACAAGTAGGACTGCGATCAGGCAACGGGCGTCACCGGGAAACGTGGCGGAGGCGTGTAGGAATCGAACCTACCTGGGACGCCAGGCGCCCCCGACTGGGTTTGAAGTCCAGCAGGCCCACCAGGACCTCGTCGCCTCCAGACTGCTGTGACCATAACGCGGTGAGTAATGAACGTCAACCGCTCCTGCGTAATGCAGGCACAGGCTGCCGTTGACCCCGATGGATCGGGGCTCGTTGCGCTGATGGATACGTTAGACTGGTCTGTATGATAGACCAAGCACTAATTACACGACGGTTACGATTTGGCGTCAAAGCACTGGCTGGCCTGCTGGTGGCGACCGCCGGTAGCTGTCAGGCCCTGTTGGCCACGCCGGGCGCCCGTCCGTCCCTTGTGGATGCAGCAGCAGCCAGAGCGACCGCCGGCAGGATTGAGACGGTGACGTTGCCCAAGACCAGCCTGGGCACGGCCAAGACCTTCAAAGTCTATCTGCCGGCGGGCTATGTCTCCACCGGGCGATACCCTGTCCTGTACCTCTTCCGCGGCACCGTCGATGAGTGGCTGAACCCTACCCAAGACGAGTCCCGCCAGGGCCGCAACGCCGTCAGCATTTATGAGGGACTGGCCAAGCAGAAAGCCGTCGGCGAGATGATTCTCGTCTTCGTCGGTTTGGGCAGTGACGACGGTCAGTGGCCCGGTATCCTCTCCAACTGGGTGAGCCCGGCGCTGGCGCCGGGCGTGGGCACCGGTCGTTTCGCCTCGTATCTGTTCGACGACGTCATTCCGGCTGTCGATAGCCGCTACCGGACCGTGGCCAATGGCCAGGGCCGGGCATTGGACGGCTTTTCACTGGGTGGATGGGCGGCCCTCCAGGCAGCGACCCTGCAACCCGCTTCGTTCGCCTCGGTCGGTGCGTATGATGGGACCTTTCCGCTGGCGGGCAGCCGGGATCAGGTCAAGGCCGACGACGGGGTGATCAAGGCTCCCTTCATGGATGCCGTCTTTGGCAGGCCTCGCCAGGCGGGTGCCGTGGCAGCGACCAGTCCCGCCAATCGCATCTGGCAGGGCGAGAGCAGCCAGTGGAAACGGTTGTGCTGGCTGATCGAGTACGGCCCCGAGGCGGCTGAGCCCAGCGACGCCAACTTTTACCGGGGTGAGTCCCTTGTGCAGATTCTCGCCGCCCATGGGGGCGAAAACCAGCTGGGCGTCCGGCCGGAAGGTCGCCACAATTGGTGGACCGCCGATGAACATCTGAAGACGAGCCTGCCCCGTCACTGGGAGGCACTCAGGGGTTCCCGCAAATGAGTGGTGACCAGCCGGTGGTGCGCATGGCGACAGCCGGCGACGCCTGGGGGCTCGTCACGCACCTGGATCGGCACATGGCCGAGTCCGGCAGTCCGGGCACGCCTGTATTCACACCGATCCCGGCTGGCTCCGTCTGGCACGACGAGTTGCTTTTCCTGCAGTTGCAGGATTTTTGGCAGCGCCCGTTGACGGAGTTTGGCTGGGGTCGTTGCTGGATCGTCCAGACGGGACAAAGCGTTGTCGGAGCGCTGGTGCTGCGGGGGGCGACGACGGCGGCCGGCCTACACCGGGCGACTCTGGCCATGGGTCTCGAAGCGGACTTCCGACGCCGGCGCCTGGGTGCCGCTCTGCTTCAGCATGCCGTTGCCTGGTCTGAGCAGCAGTCCGAAATCGCCTGGCTCGATCTGCGGGTGTTTGCTCACAACGTCGCCGGCCTCGCCCTGTATGGGCGGCACGGGTTTGCGGAGATCGGCCGGGTCGTCGATTTCATGCGGATCGCCGGCGAGCCGCTCGACGACATCCTCATGGCCAGGCGGACTCCGTCGCTTTCGACGGCGGATCACTGAGCCTCCCTCCCCGAAGAAAGCGGACGGGACCCGCACCGGCTAGGATGGGTCTGCGGGAGTGGCCCACATGCCTGAACATTTCGACTTGCCTGCACAGGACACGGACCGGGTATTCCGGATTGGTCTGTTGACGGACATCCATTTCGGCAACGACAGTCTGCGGGCCAGACAGGAACTCGCCTTTTGCCGGATGGACAGTCTGGGACTGCGGCTGCTCTGCCTGATGGGCGACATCGTCGACAACGCGTTAAGTGACAATTACGAGACGGCCCGGCGTCTGGTGAACAAGCTGAATACGCCGATGCTGGCGCTGACGGGCAATCACGAGGTGTTTCCCCTGTCCTTGCCGGTCGAGGCTTGTCTGGCGAACTTCCGCACGGGTATGGGCCGGCCCCGACACTATGCCTGGCGCTATTTTGATCCCTATCTCTTCGTCTTCCTGGGGATCGACCAGCGGGAGCCTCACCTGCCCAAGACCCGTCGGGACACGGGGACGAGCGAACAACAGCTGCAGTGGCTGCGAGCGACACTCCAGGCCCATGCCCAGACTCCCACCGTGATCGTCAGCCACGCCCCCTTGGAGAACACGGTCGAGGACAGTGATCACTTCCCGTTGGCGGCCTCCAGTCAGCTTTATGACATTCTCGGCGAGGCCCCACAGGTGTTCCTGTGGCTGAGCGGCCACACCCATCTGCCCGACGTGCACTGCGGCGAGTCGCTGAAAACCGCCGTGGCGCTGGGATCCGGATGCACCTTCGTCCATGTGCCACCGGTGGCCGACTATTACGTCCATGTGATCAAGGGCGATCGGCAATTCTTTCGCGGGGGCGAGGACCTGCAGACCCGGTTGCTGACCTGTCATCCGGACCGGATCGAGGTGCAGACGTACGACATCCTGGCCAATGCCCTCCAGCCAATGGTGACGGTCCGGCCCACGATCCGCCGGGCATCGGCCGCCTAGTCCCTGCCTATGGCTTGGCAAACGTGCGCAGATCGCCTTGGCGCCGGGTGAGGTGACGCTGATCGCAGGTTTCCAGCAAGGGTATGGCGAAACGGCGGCTGATCCCCAAGGCTTCACGGGCCTGGCTGGTCGTAAACGGTCCGGGGAAATGCCGCCGCAGGTCGGTTAACAGGCGGTCCCAGGCGGGTCGGGTGACGGTGATGTCCTGACCGAGTGCGATCAGCGCGCCGGTGGCCGTCAGGTCAAAGACATAGGCCGGGATGTGCTCGGCGATCGTTGGAAAGGCCTTCGTCAGATCGCCGGTATCGACCAACCCATCCTGATCCAGTTTCGACTGCACCTGGGACCATACGGCCTCGGTCGCCTTCGGCCAGAGAGGCTGGTGGCCGGCCGGGACGTACAACGCACCGTGGACGCTCAATTGCCCCGACTGCCGGAGATGGCCGGCCAGCCAGTCGATCACGGCGGCCGCCAGCTTCGTGGCCCCGATGACGGCCTCCCGAGGCACACCCAGGCGCCAGGGACAGTCCCGCAAGTAGGTCTGGAGAGCCGCCATGACGGCTGCCTGCCATAGGGCCACCTGTTGGGCATGGACGAGGCCGATGCCGGGCAATTCGACGATGTTGCCCTGCTCAAGCAACTCGGCGAGCGCTGATGCGCCGCCATAGGGCAGCTCCTGCAACACGGCCTCACGGCTGATTGCTTGGATCGCAGCGGTCATCAGGGCCTGCAACACGGCTGCACAGTCCTTCGCTGCATAGGCGGCCAGCCGGGCCAGGGTCGGGGCGTGACGTCGCCGTAGCCGCCCCACGGCGGGATGCAGGACAATACCGCCGCCCAACGTGACCATCGGGGAATAGCGGCGCAGGATGAACCTGTCCCCGAAATCGACGGCGATGGGGCTCTCCAACTCAATCACCGCATCACCGCCACCGCCGGCCGGCCAAAGGTCCGCATCGAGGAGCACGACTCTGCCGATGGCCTCGGCGGTGCCCACATGGACCCGCACCCGGTCCCGATGGCTGAGGGCCAGCCCATGGTCGGCCAGCAGCGAGACCCTGACGGCCAGGCGATCGGAGGTCCGCACGGTGCCCGGGGCCCCGACCACGGCGCCCCGCTGCAGGTCGTGGCGTTCGAGGCCGCTCAGATTCAGGGCCACCCGCTGCCCTGCCAAGGCCACCGGGACCTTATCGCCATGGACCTGGATGCCCCGGATGCGGGCTGACAGGTCACCCGGCCAGACGTCGACCGTGTCGCCTTCATGCCAGCGGCCGGCCAACATGGTCCCGGTGACGACGGTGCCGAAACCCGGACGGGTGAACACCCGATCCACGGCCATCCTGGGGGGGACTTCCGTCGGCCGGGGCGCCGTGTCAGCGGTCAGGGCCTCGATCGCCTGGACCAGTTCCACCAAGCCGGCGCCGGTCAACGTGGACACGGGCAGGATCGGGGCGTCGGCCAAAAACGTGCCGGCGAGCCCCAGCCGCACATCCTCTTCGGCGAGGGCGAGCAGCTCCGGATCGACCAGATCGGTCTTGGTCAGCACGACTAGCCCGTTTTGCACCTGCAACAGGTCCAGGATATCGAGGTGCTCCCGGGTCTGAGGCATCATCCCGTCGTCGGCGGCCACCACCAGCATGACGAGGTCCAGGCCCGTGACGCCGGCCAGCATGTTCTTGAGAAAGCGCTCGTGACCGGGTACGTCGACGAGCGCCGCTCGCCGACCGTTCGGCAGGTCCCAACTGGCAAAGCCGAGGTCGATGGTCATCCCCCGGCGCTTTTCCTCGTCCCAGCGATCCGTATCGATACCCGTCAGGGCTTTGACCAGGGAGGTCTTGCCGTGATCGACGTGGCCGGCCGTGCCGATCGTCAGCCGCAGGCTGTCGGTCATCCCAACGCCTCGGCGACCAATGCCGGCAAGGCTGCCACGTCACCGGCCATCAGCGTGCGGGGATCAAGCCAGAGTTGGTCTGACTGGATCCTGCCGATGACCGGCAGCCGCCCTGCACGTAATCGCTTGGCCAGCTTGGTCACGGAGAGGGTGACGGGCGCTATGGCGACGATTGTCGTCGGCAACTCGGTGCCGGGCCAGGACCCACCGCCGGCCTGGGACGTGGCAGCCTGGACGGTGATGGTGGCCCGATCGCCGACGGTCTCGCACAGCAGGGCGGCCAAATGCGTGGCTGTCTCTGCCAGGACGTCGGCTGACAGCGTCAACATCCGCACGGTCGGCACTGTGGTAATCACGTCCGGGCTCAGGTACAGGGTCAGGGTGCTGGCCAGCGCTGCCAGAGTCAGCTTGTCTGGCCGGAGCGCCCGCAGCAGCGGGTGGCGGCGTAACGGGTCGATGGCGCTCCGGCGTCCGGCGATGATCCCTGCCTGTGGTCCCCCGAGCAGCTTGTCGCCGCTGAACGTGACCAGATCCAGGCCTGCGGAGAGGCTCTCACCCACGGTCGGCTCATGCGGCAGGCCGTAACCCGTCAGATCCAGCAGCTGACCGCTACCCAAGTCCTCACACGTGGGGATGCCGTGTTCACGGCCGATGAGGGCCAGCGCCGCCGGGGATACGTCTGCTGTGAATCCGGCGATACGGTAATTGCTCGTGTGGGACCGCATCAGCAGTCCGGTCTCCGGGGTCAGGGCCCGCACGTAATCGGAGGCGTACGTCTTGTTCGTCGTTCCGACTTCCACCAGTCGGGCCCCACTCATCGCGATCACGTCGGGCAGGCGGAAGCTGCCGCCAATCTCGATGAGTTGGCCACGGGAGACGATGATTTCCCGGCCACTGGCAAAGGCGCTGGCCACCAGCAGGACGGCAGCGGCGTTGTTGTTCACGACGAGGGCGGCCTCCGCCCCCGTCAGGGCCGTGATCAGCGGCGCCAGGTGGTCGTGCCGGGAGCCCCGCTCACCGGTGGCGAGGTCGTATTCGAGGTTGGAATACCCGCTGGCGGCGGTCACCAGGGCGTCCACGGCGGCCCTGGGCAGCGGGGCCCGGCCAAGATTCGTATTCAGGACGATACCCGTGGCATTGATCACCTGCCGCAAACGGACGGTGAGCAGGGGATCGAGTGCCTGGCGGACAGAGGCGACCAGGGATGCGGTGTCGGGGACGGACCCCCCGCCGGCAGCGGCGGCCCGGGCATCGGCGAGGGCTTGCCGGACGTGGGACGTGACGATGGCGGCCGGCAAGGCCGCAACGGCCTCGGACAAACCGGGATCCGAGACGAGGCGGTGGACGGCGGGCAGATGACGGCGATCGGAATTTGGCATGGCGATCGTAGTCTAGAGGCAATCCCAGCGGCTCGGAATGGCTGGTGCGCAAAGGAGGTTCGGGCGGCTGTTTTTCTGCGGCTGCGGGCCCGATGTTTGCCCGGGGGGAGCAGTGATGGCATCCGACTGGACAACGGGCCGGTTCCGGAGGAGACGAGCCTGTCATGGTCTCGTCCGAAACCGCTGCCTATGGCGGCAATGGCGGCCTGGCGCCCTTGTCCGCGGTTCGTGGCCTGTGGGATACTGCGCCAGATATCCGAGGCGGGCAGGTGGCCTGCCGCTAGTCTGTTGGGAAGATCGCACCATGAATGCTCGCCACGTGGCGCGGGAGCTCGCTCTCCTGAGTCTGCATCAGCTGTGGAACGCCGACCCGGGCGTGGCACTGGAATCGCTGGTTGAACAGTCGGTCCGGTTCATGATGTCCGAGTGCCAGGACACGCTCCGCAAAGCGGCTGAGGCCTTCAACCAAGGCCAGGACCTCCTGATCGAGTCGTCCCTGCGGGATGACGTGACGGCTGCCAGCGACCTGCTCAGCGAGGCTTTCGCCTTGGGCGAGCGGGCCCTGACCATGGTGGACCAGTCCATGGACTGGCCGCTGATGCTCACGCTCACCCATCACGAAGACGTCCGCAAATACACCCTGCATCTGATGCAGTTGGTACGGGCGCATCACAAGACGATCGACGCCCTGCTCGATCAGGAAATGGTCGGCTGGACGGTGGACCGCCTCCACAGCCTGGATCGGGACGTCCTGCGGCTCTCCATGGCGGAACTGATGTTCGACGGTTCGGTGCCCATCGAGGTCGGTCTGGATGAAGCAGTCGAGATCGCCAAGCGGTTTGGCTCTGCCGAGTCCGGCGGCTTCGTCAACGGCGTCCTCAAGAAACTGCTACCCGAGATCCAACGGGCCCGGCGGGAAGTCGCCGGCGAAGGCGCCGCCCCGACCCACGACGCCGGTCGCATGAAGGACACCGTCCAGTTCCGGGGAACCACCACACCCGGCGAGAAGTAAGTCGTGACACCCGATCAAGACACGTTTCCCAATGACGCCCCCGCTCCCAAGCAGGGGTGGTTTGATCGTCTCAAGGTCCGCATCGGCATTGCGAAAGACGCACCGGCCGACACCACGCCAGCCATAGACCCGTCGGCGGCCGAAGCCCACACGCCGGCAGCCGCCAGCACAGTATCGCCCGTTGTGGCGTTGCCGAACCAGCGTGATGAATCTGCTGCCATTGCGGCACCCGCCGCCACTTCGGTTGAAGCGCTGGCCAGTGATGTTGCTGCCGTCGATGCCCGGGTGACCGAGTTGGCAACGGTCGAAGCTGTCGCCCGGGATGTTGCCGCTGTCGACACACTGGCCACCGACGTTGCGGGTGTTGGGACCCATGCCGACGGTGTGCCTGCCGCCGACACCCTAACGGGCGACTCGCAAGCGGCTACTGACCTGATGGCGGCCGACGTCGCCGCTGTCGACGCTTTGGTTGCCGACCTGGCGACCGTTGGCACGCCTGCCGAGGTGGCCGATCCGGTTGTGGTCGCAGTGATCGAAACGCCGGCTGCCGTCGAATCCCTCGCTGCAGACGTCGCTGCCGTTGATGCTTTGGCGCACGAAATTGCCTCAGTCGTCACCCCGGAACCAGTGGCCGTCGAAACACCGCCGGTAATGGCGGTTGAGGCCGTCGTTGCCGATGTGGCGACGGGCGATGCCATCAGTGCCGAAGACGCGGTCGTTGTGTTGGCTGAAGCGCCACAGGCGACTGACACACCCGTCGCACCGTCCGCCCCTGCCGCCGATGAAGCGGTCGATGGTACGGGGCCCGGCAGTTGGCTGGATCGGTTCAGAGGACGGCTCGGTCTGGGTCTCGGGACTCCCGCCGCACCGGAAACCGAATGGTACGGCCAGGCGACTGACGAGGCCCCGCAGGCTGACGCCATCCTGGCGGTTGATGCCGAGCTGCTGGCTGCCGAAGCGGCAGCTGTGATTGCAGCGGCGCAAGCGGCCGAGCAGGCCGAGCGTGACAGCTGGTTCGACCGGC
>JACMPN010000556.1 GCA_014377495.1 Candidatus Sericytochromatia bacterium | reverse complement strand
CAGCCCGGGGGCCTCGACGCCCCCCCCGCCCGGGGGGAGGGGTGGGCCCGCCGGCGTGGGCCGACCAACACCGTCGATCGCCTCACTCCGGCGTGCCGTCCACGCACACCCCAAGGCCAGGATCACGGCGAACAGGCCGACCATCACATCCGGTCGCGTGCGCCTCATCAACGGTGAGTCCTGTCGACGACGGCCGACAACGCCCCCTGTGCGCTCGTCCCGGTGATCAGCCGCCCCTGTGTGGTGTTCCCCATGCCCGCCCGTCCATACTCGGCCATTGTCGCCGTGCCGTATCAATGCAACATGAACAAGTGTAACAAGTGCGATGAGGCCTGTCAGGCCCCGCATACTTACGGTGTGGAAACCCGGGCAAAAGCGGGTCGGTGAGGGCTACCTCCCCGCGGCGCCTGGCAACGCGAGCCCCTCGAACCGCAGGCTCGGTCAGTTGTTGTCTGACAGCGCTGAGGAACATCGTCTGCCGGCCGTTCGAGCCGGCTTGAACGGCTGCCTTGCAGCAGAGAACGCGTCAATCCGGCGCTGCCACAGGATGCCCGGGGTCAGTGCGTGGCCCGATGCCGTTACTTGTAGAGGTAGGTCATCGCCTTGGGCAGCCGGCGGCGCCAGGTGGGCTCGTTATGGGCGCCACGGGCATCCGGCCGCCACATCATGTCCTGTTTGTCGACATACCCCTTGGCCGTCAGCAGCGCCGTCATCGCCAGGCCGCCGGACATCGTGCGGCCCTCGCGCCCACCGGCGTCAACGTAGACCCGGGCCCCGTCGGTGTGCGGCAGATCGGCGGCGTAGCGCAAAATCTCCCCGTCGCCCACCCAGACGGACGGCGACATGCTCAACACCCGGCCGAAGATCTCCGGGAAGCGGAAGAAGCCGAACAAGGCCATCAGGCCGCCCAGGGAGGACCCGCCCAGCATCGTGTGCTGCGGTCCCTGCAGGACCCGCCATTCGGTTTGGATGAGCGGCAAAATCACGTCGACGACGGCCGTCAAAAAGGCCTCACCCCGGCCTTTGTTGTGCTGGATGTCCCAGGGTGAAAAATCCGACATGCGGCTGAGACCGCCGTTGTGGATGCCGACGACCAGTGGCACGGTCTTGCCTTGGGCGGCCCGCTTGTCCAGCACTTCGTGCACGTGCCAGCCGCCGGCGTAGGAGCCCACGTCGCCGAAGAGGTTCTGGCCATCGAGCATGTAGGCGACGGGATAGTACTGCCGGTCGTCATCGTAGCCGGGGGGCACATAGATGGTCAGGGGATAGTGGTGGGTAAATCCCGGCAAGGCGACGGAAGGGGCCTGCACAAAGCGGCCGGTCGGGATCTCCAGGGGGGTGAGGGTGGAGGTTCTTGGCATGGTGACTACGATATCACGGTGTTTGCGGCCTGTTGTCCATGGCTCACCTGAACAAGACACCTGTTGCGGGGGCAGCAGCCGCCGCTTTGCCGCTGGCTGACACCTGTCGGTGGCCACGGCCGGGGGTGGTTAGGCGATCCCCAGGGCGCGCAGTCCATGCACCGTGAGGAAGGCCAGCAGATAGGCGCCGCCCGTATAGCCGACGACCTGGGCGGCAGCCATGGCCGTGCTGCCTGTCTCCTTTTTGCTGACGACGACGGTCGACATGCACTGGAGGGCGATGAGGAAAAAGACGATCAGGCCGGCGACCGAGGCGACGGTGAACATGGGGCTGCCGTCGGCGAGGGTGGCGGATTGCATCGCCGTCAGCAACGATCCCTGCAGCGCATCGCCGTCCGCCGAGACCTTCATGACGAGGGCCAACGAACTGACGAACACTTCGCGGGCGGCAAAGGAGGCGATCAGGGTGACACCGACCCGCCAGTCGAAACCGAGCGGGGCCATCACCGGGTCCAGCCAATGGCCGATCACGGCGGCATAGGAGTAGCCGATGCGATCGGCCTCGGGGATCATCGCCGGAGTCCCCGGCACGGTGACGGTCGTCAGGGCCCAGAGGATGGTGGCCACGGTGACGATCGGCACGGCGGCTTTCCTGAGGTAGTTTTTGACCCGGTAAATGGTGGAACGGAGCACGATGCGCATCTGCGGCCGCCGGTAGGCCGGCAGTTCGAGCATGAAGACGGACGGTTCCCGCCGCTTGATGAACTTGCTGGCGATGGTGGCCACCGCCGCCCCGGCCATCAGGCTGGAAAAATAGAGGATCGTCAGGCCCAGGCCGCCGATCCAAGGCTTGTCTTTGGGCGTGAGGAAAGCCAGGAGCAGGGCATACACGGGCAGACGGGCCGAGCAGCTCATCAGGGGCAAAATCAGGATGGTCAACAAGCGCTCGCGACGGCTGGGGATCGTCCGGGCCGCCAAAATCGCCGGGATGGCACAGGCAAAGCCGGAGAGCATCGGCACGAAGGAACGGCCGTTCAGGCCGATCGCCGCCAGGGGCTTGTCGACGAGCATCGCCCCCCGGGCGAGATAGCCGGAGTCTTCGAGGAATCCCATCGCCAGAAAGAGGATGGCGATCTGCGGCACGAAGATGACGACCGAACTGATCCCGCTGATCAGCCCATTGGCCACGAAATCACCCACCCAGGAACCGGGCAGGGCCGCCGTCACCTGGCCGCCGAGCCAGGAAAACGCGGCGTCGATGCCGTCCATCGCCGGCTGGGCCACCCAAAAGATCGCCGTGAAGATGGCCATCATCGAGAGCACGAAAATGGCCATGCCCCAGACCGGGTGCAGCAGGATCGCATCGAGCCTGGCGGTCAGCGGATGGGGGGCGTGCAGGGCCGTCGCCGGGGTGATGCCGGGTGTGGGCCGGAGGACGTCGGTTTCGATTGCCTCGATGGCGGCATAGATCGTCCGGACACCGGCTGCATCCTGAGGGGCCCGGATGCTGCGGGGACCGGGCACGGCGCTGGCCAGCCGGGTCTTGCAGGCGGCGATCAGCTCCGGCACGCCACCACCGTTGCGGGGATCGACGAGGACGACGGGGCATGCCATGCGCTTGGCCAGCAATGCGACGTCGAGGGTGAATCCCTTGTCGGTGAGCAGGTCGCCCATGGTCACGGCCAACACGGCCGGAAAGCCGGAGTCCAGGACCTGTCGGGCAACGTAGAGGTGGCGGGACAGCTGGGTGGCGTCGGCGACGAGGATGACCAGGTCGGGCGCACCCAGCTTGGGGTGATCGAACAGGGCCCGTACGGCCACCTGCTCGTCCGGGGACTGGGCGTTCAGGGTGCCGAAGCCGGGCAGGTCGACGATCCGGGCCGCCGTCTGTAAATGCGGGGCGAGGGTGCCGACGGAATATTCGACCGTGGCCCCGGGATAGTTGGCGGTGCGGTAGTTGGAACCGGTCAGGGCGTTGAAGAGGGTGGTCTTGCCGCAGTTCGGCTGGCCGGCGAGGGCAAAGATCGGGATCCGCAACGCCGCGCCGGGTGCCTGGCCCCCTTCCCCTACAGGAGAATGCACGCGGCCTCCGCATGGCGGAGGGCCATGATCGTGCCCCGCAGGGCCACGGCCAGCGGACCGGGGAACGGGGCCGCCGCCAGGACCGACACGGTTTGGCCGGGGGTGAAGCCCAGCTCCAGCAAGCGGTGGCAGAGAATCGGGTCACCGGCAATGTCGCGGATCGTCACCAACTCGTGTGGCGCCGTCGTCACCAGGGTGCCGGACAGGTTGCTCCGGCTCCGGCGTGACCACCAGCCCGTCCGGTCCATCACCGGGCTCTTGCCGAACTGATCCTGCACCGCAGCTGACATCGTCCCCTCACCGTCCCGGCAGCCCGCGCCACCGCCTCGCAAAGCCCTTGGTTTTCACCATGAAACTATCATACAAACATATGCTCATGTGTTGTAGCTGTCATGGCTGAATCCCACCAAGACTCAGCGATCGTACCTGGGTGCGCCGATCCTCAGTCACTATCTCGGACAAGCAAGCGGTAGGTAGACAGACGTCACGGCCTTCTCGTCGGTTGAGAGTGGCAAAGCCAAGAGCCGGAGATGAAGGCAGTGACATTGTTACAGCATACGCCCCCAGCCAAAGAGCGGCAGCCACGTGTGGAGCCACCCATCTGCTTGCCAATGGAACCAACTCCCTGCCGAATACGGTGGCGGCTACTCCGCTACGACAAGAAGGCCCTGAATTTTCTGGGACTGTTGCAACTCGCCTGCGTCCTGATTTGGGTCAGACTCTGGGAGGGCTCGCTTGTCTGAGATCGTTATTCAGCGTCGTCTTCGTCCTCGGCCGGTTCGTCGGCATCGTCGACGGGCGGTCGCGGGGTCAGGGCATCGAGGGAGACGGTGACCATCGTCTCGGCATTTTCATCCAGCTCGCCGCCGATGTAGGCCGCCAGGGTCTCGGTGACGAAGGGTCCGGTGATCTTTTCCGGTCTGGCGGCCGTGGCCAGCATGGCCGTTTCCAACAATTGTCCGGCAGCGGCGATCAGAGCCTCGAAGCGCAGCAGCACATTGCCGGTGCCTTCCTGGCGGATGCGCAGGCTGCCTGGCTCGTCCCCTTGCCCGATGGACACGTTCACGGTCGCCAGGGGCTGCTTGGGAACGTCGGGATTGCCAATCTCGTCGGACATTGTCTCTCCTTGCTGGTGTTCAAGCGCGGGTTCGCCAACGCCTGCGCAGCATACGCAGCGGGGGCCGTGTGCCGCTAGGTGTCCCGGACGCGGATCTGTCCGTCACCGGTTTCGATCAGTTCGATCATCTGCCCACGCCATTCGGCGACGAGGCAGACCCGGTCATCCTTGAGGACGGCTGCGGCAAAGGCTTCGGCGGCCAGGCGGGCCGGACTCAGGGTGCGGCCGAATCCGAGGAATTGCTGGGCCCTGTGTGCCAGCTCCGGGGTGAGGATGCGCAGGACCATAGGCAACGACGGGCAGATGGCGGCACTCGTCAGGGCGATCCGGATGTTCACCAGATCCTCGCCGGTGGCGGCAATCAGGACCTTGGCCTGCGGCAGATTGGCAAAGGCGAGGCTCTCCGGATGAGAGGCGTCCGCCTGGATCAATTGGACGCCGTGTTGCTGGATCAGCCTGGCCAGGAGCGGGTCCGGGGCCGGCTCAATGGCGACGACCTGCTCGCCCATCTGTTGCAGGACGTCAATGATGCCGACACCGAGCCGGCCCAGTCCGCAGAGCACGACATGGCCCTGCAGCCGGGAGCGCCTGTGCCCCTTGAGCACGGCTGTGCGGTAACGAAACATCCCGTCGGTGACCAGCGCCGTCATCACCGACACCGAGGTCACACCGGCGAACATCATCCCGATCCCGACCACTTTGGGAAGCACCGATGCGTCATGCAGGGAGATGTCGCCATACCCGACGGTGGCCACCGTCGTCGCCGTGAAATAGAGGGCGTCCAGCCAGCTGAGGCTTTTGGCATAGGCGAAGAAGAGGGTGCCGAAGGCGAGCAGGCCCAGAAAACAAGCCACGCTGACGACGACGACCGGATCCAGGGCGATCCCTCGCCAATCGGGCCAGTCCGGCGCTTCGCCGCCAGCCGGCACCTGCCGGGGAACGGGGCCGTCTTTCGCCAGCCATTCCGCCACTTCCTGCCATGGGGCAAGCACCAGGCATTCACCCTGATCGTCCCTGGCCAGGATCTGGGCGTCGGCCGGGGGCACCCTGGTTTCCCAGAGCACGTGCAGCTCCCCTTTCACCTGCAAGGCCCCCTGCAGGGTCGGGTGGACCGTCGCCGCAGCAAAACTGGAGGCGGCGATGGCCGGCGGGCAGAGGATCACCGCCGTCGGCAGCCGCTCCTGCAGGCCCCGGGCCAACGCCGGCGAGTCGATGCGGATGACGTGCCGAGTGGGGGGAGACCGCTCCATGGCCAGCAATGCCAGGTCCAGGTTGTGGCCGTCATCGTCGGTGGCCACGACGATCGCCGTGCATGCCCCCTCCGGCAATGCCGCCGGATCGACCCTGACGCAGTGGCCGGCCGGTGCAAGCAGCTGGCGCAACCGTTTCGTCAGGGGGTTGTCCCCGACCAGCATCACGTCTTCTGTCATCGCATGGCGACCATCGACCCTTCTGACGTTTTTTAAATTGCTCTCCGGCAGCGCCCGTGCAGCATACGCAGCGGCGGGCATGTGCCGCCAGTCCCACGATGCCGGCAGGACGCCGGTGAGGACCGTCACGATAATCGAGTCGAAATCAAGCCTTAACGCAAGGTTTGCCTCAGGGGAACCGACAAAGCAGGGGTGCACGGCGGAGTCGTGCAGGGTTGGGAGGGTCGTTCATGGTTGCTACTATTGCCAGCTTTGCCAAACGGTCGGTTTTGATCGGTCTGTTGACTGCCCTGACCCTGACGGGATGCAGTGGCGGCGGCCCTCTGGTCCGCCCCAGCGCCCTCAGTGGCGTTGATGCGGCTGGGACCAAAGGGCACCGTGCTGCCGTGGGGTCCCACTGGGCCCTGTTTG
>JACMPN010000555.1 GCA_014377495.1 Candidatus Sericytochromatia bacterium | reverse complement strand
TCCCAACCCCGGGCCCCCGTCCCACCACCCCGACCGGCAGGCTTAGGCCCAGCGGGGCGACCCCGATCGCGCCGGGGGTCGGTGGCAGGGCATACTTCAGGGCATTCTCCACCAGATTGTGCAGGACGACGGCCATCTGGACGGGGTCCAGCCCCACCGCCGGCAGGTCGGGCGCCATCGTCACCTGGATCCGGCGGTTGTCAGCGGCGGAGAAGGATTCCAAGGCCGCTTCAACCAGTTCGGCGGCCAGCGTGGGCTCTGTCTGTGGTTCCCAGGCGTCGGCATCGAGACGGGACAGCGACAGGATGTTGCCAACCATCCTGTTCAGCCGATCGGTCCCCTGGATCACGCCGTTCAGCAGGTCCTGCTGAACGGCGTGATCCAGGGTCGGGCCGGCGGACAACAGGCTGGCGGCACTCGCCTTGATCGAGGCCAGCGGACTGCGGAAATCATGGGAGACCATGGAGAGCAGGGCGGTTTTCAGGCGATCGGCTTCGGTCAGGGCCAGGGCACTGGTCTCCAAGGCGGTCAGTCGCTCCCGCTCCAGGATGACCGCCACGTGATTCGCCAGGCTCTCGACGAGGCGGCGGACGCTGGCGGCGGACCGCAGGGCCGGCGCCACGGACAGGGCGAGGACCCCGAGAGTCCGGTATTCGATCTGCACAGGCACGTAGACGGCGTCGGTCTGCCCGGCCTCGGCCAGCGCCTTGTCCCAATGGTGCCTGTCGTCGTCCCAGGCGATGGGTTTGCCCAGATCCAGGACATAGCTGATTGCTTGTCTGAGCACGGGTGTTTCCCAATCCCGCGCCGGTCCTGTCCCGCTCCTGGCCCGCTGGCACAGTCGACCCCGGGGGTCCCGGACGACGATCGCCGCGTCCGGTGAACCGACGAGCGTGGCCAGCCGGCGCAGAACCTCGGCCAGAGACTGATCGGGGCTGACCTGCGAGGCGATCGTCCAACTCGTCTCAGCCAAGGCGACCGCTTCCAGCTCCCGCCGTTCCGCCTGTCTGGCCCGGGCCTGTAACTGGGCGGTCAGGTGGCCGGTGACGCCGGCAGTCAGCAGGAACATGACCAAAGCCAGCCACT
The DNA here is from genome assembly GCA_014377495.1 of Candidatus Sericytochromatia bacterium. Taxonomy (GTDB): domain Bacteria; phylum Cyanobacteriota; class Sericytochromatia; order JACMPN01; family JACMPN01; genus JACMPN01. The sequence continues at coordinate 4,329 of JACMPN010000555.1, read as the reverse complement.
CGGACGGGTCTGCCACGGTGAAGGTGCCGATGGGTTGGACGAAACAGTAGTCAAAAATCAGAAACGACAGGATGGCGGCCAGGACGGCGGGTCTGCTGCCGAACCGCCACCCGGCGCCGATGACGACGATCAGGTACAGCAGCGAGATGTTGCCGATCCGGGTCGCCCCGGGCAGCCAGCCGATCAGGGCCGTGACGGCGGTAACGCCGACAAGGGCTGCGACATAGCCCCGCCAGGCGGCGCCCGCCGTGACACCCGGGTCCGGTCGGTTGGGCAGAGGGCCGGTCAGTCCGGCTCGTTGCAGCGTGTCCATGGCTCGATCGCCTCAGTCTCCGGGTCACTCAGTCCAGGAATTGCGGCACGCTGGTCACCACGACGCGACGGCGGCAGAAGAGCAGCGCCCATTTGATCAGGAATGCCGTCTGGTTGTGTAACGCATTCTCCCACCATCGGTGGGTGACGAATTCCGGAATGACCACCGTGACGATCCGGTCCGGATCCGTCTGCAGCTTGCCGATATAGGTGATCAGGGGCTCCGTGACCGACCGGTAAGGGGAGTCCAAGACCACCAGAGGCATGCCCTGCCCCCACTGGTGCCAGATGTCGGCGATGCGGGCGGCCCCGTCACCGTTGAGGTCGATGTAGACGGCCCGGACGTCGGGTCCCAGCGTCCGCACGTACCGCATCGCCCCGAGCACCCCGCGGTGCACGGTGGAGACCAGCAGCAGGACGGTGCTGTCGACCTGTTGCCCGGCTTCGGCCTGCGGGTCGATGCCGGCGAGCGACAGTTGGGCGTTGGTATGGGCGTAATGGCTGTGGATCTTGGTGAAGAGCAGGACGAACAGCGGGATGAGCCCGATGACGATCCAGGCGCCCGTGAGGAACTTGGTGCCGGCGATAATCACGGTGACGACGGCGGTGACGACGGCCCCTAAGGCGTTGATGCCGATCTTGCCGGCAAAGCCGGGAGTCTGGGCCCGCAGCCGCCACCAGTGGACGACCATCCCCGACTGGGACAGCGTGAAGGACAGGAAGACGCCGACGGCATACAGCGGGATCAGGGCGTGCGTGTCGCCCTGAAACAGGGCCGTCAGCAGGAATGACGCCGCCCCCAGCAGGATGATCCCGTTGGAAAAGACGAGCCGGTCGCCGAGGCCGGTCAGCTGGCGCGGCAGATACCCGTCCCGGGCGATCAGCGAGCTCAGCCGGGGAAAGTCCGCATAAGACGTGTTGGCGGCCAGGACCAAAATGGCCATGGTGGCGAACTGGACCATGTAGAACAGCGGACCCCCGTTGAAGACGCCACGGCTGACCTGGGCCAGGTAGGTCTGGTTTTCGGCGGCGCCCACGCCCATCACGTGACCCAGGGCGGTGATCCCGATGAACATCACGGCCAGGATGGCGACGAGCCAACCCAGGGTGACGCTGGCATTGCGGCTTTCGGGCTTTTCGAAGGCGGGGATGCCGTTGCTGATCGCTTCTACCCCCGTCATCGCCGTGCACCCGGAGGAAAAGGCCCGCAGGATGACGAACCAGCCGATGCTGGAGATGGCCGGCGTGGCCACGCTGGCCACGGTGGGCAGGGTGCCCATCAGGTAGCGGTAGCCACCGACTCCCAGCATGAGCACGATCGAGCCGATGAAAAAGTAGGTGGGGGCGGCAAAGATCGATGCCGATTCTTTCACCCCGCGCAGGTTGATCAGGGTCAGCAGGACGATGAACAGCAGGCAATAGAAGGCGTTGTGGCCGTGCATCGCGGGCAGGGCCGAGGCGAGGTTTTCCACGCCGGCGGCGATCGAGACGGCCACCGTGAGCACGTAGTCGATCATCAGGGCCGCGGCCGCCACGAGGCCGGCCCGGGCCCCCAGGTTTTCCTTGGCGACGATGTACGACCCGCCGCCGTTCGGATAGGCATAGATCGTCTGCCGGTAGGAAAGGCCGACGATCAGCAGCAGCAGGGTGATCGCCGCAGCGATGCCCATCGAGAAGTTTGCCGCCCCGGCGACAGCGACGCTGCTCAGGACGAGGATGATCTCCTCCGTGGCGTAGGCGACCGAGGAGAGGGCATCTGACGACAGGACGGCCAAAGCCTTGAGTTTGGTCAGCCGTTGGTGGGCCAGGGCAGCCGTCGCCAGGGGGTTGCCGACCAGGGTGCGTTTGACGAAATTGGGCATGGGTGGGGGCAGTCTCGCAGGATCGGAGCACAGAGTTGCCCCAAACCGGGGGCGTTGATGCTCATGGCGTGTCTGTCCATCGTATCGTCGCCGTTTGGCCGGTCGGTGCCCCCGCGGGGGACAATCGGCCATTCTTGACGGAATCTTGATACACGGGCCCGGAAAATGCCTGCCGGCGGCGTGGCGGGCAAACGGTGATCTTGATAGATCCTTGATCGCCGCTCGGGGAATCTTGAGGCGGCCTTGTCACGTTCCTTGCCACACTCAGTCTCGTAACGGCTCCTGACCGTCACTGGCGGCCTCTCTGATGCGGACACGCCAGGATCGACAGGCCGGTCGGCTGGGTGATTTGGAGGCCTGCTATGGAACGGCTCTACAACCTGCTCCCCGTGCTCTTTTTTGCCGGTGCATCCGCCGAGGTTCATGCGGATGCCCGACTTTAAGTAAACGGAAGAGGGTCCCCTGCAGGTGGCCGAAGGCATCGACGTCCCCATCGTCGCCGACCGCAGAGACAGGCTGCCGGGGGTAGGCCGTGTTCCACCGGCGGTTTGACTCATTCTTGATGGATCCCGGGGCCGTCTTGAGCCCTCTTTGACGGGTAAAACGATGCGATCGCCTTGCACATGCCGAATGGGCCCCTCTATCTGGAGCGACTGGCCAGCAAGCTGGGCTCGATCAACCAGTAAATCCACCCGCCATTCCGTCCCCTGCTTGAGATAGGATGACTCCTCATGCGCCCACACATTGTTCAAACCCTCATCACCTTGGCCGTCCCCGGCATGTTGACTGTCAGCTTGCCGGCCGTTGCTGCGCCGGCGTCGGATGCCCAGGCTTCGCCCAGCGATTCCGCACCCGTCGCCAGGCCGCAAACCCTGGATCAGACGGCGCCGCCTTTTCCCGGTGATTACACTTGGCTGAACGGGACCAACTACCAGGCCAGTCCCCTGGTCGTCACGGGGCCGGTCACCTGGACCGGTATGGTGGATGTCTACTACGGTTATGCGACCAACGGCCCCAAGGACCACACGGTGTTTCCGACGACGACGGCGCCGCGGCACAACGAGCTGAACCTCAACCTCGGCCTGCTGGGGGTCGAGGTGACGGGCGTCCCGAACGTCATCGGCAAATTTGTTCTGCAGACCGGCAACTACGTCGACACGATCACCGGTACCGATGCGACCGTGAACCGTGGCGCCTACAGCAGTCTGGCCAGTCTTCGTCATGTGCAGCAGGCCTATGTCGGCTACCACCTGCCCGTGCTGCACGGGCTGAATCTGATGACGGGGTTATTTCCGGCCTACATCGGACTGGACAGCTACCTGCCGCAGGAAAACTGGGGCTACACACACAACCTCGTGTCCGACTTTACGCCCTATTACCTGATGGGTGCGGTCGCCCAACTCTATCCCCGTCAGGACCTGAAAACCGAATTCTGGCTCGTGAACGGCTGGCAATCCCTGTCGAGTTTCGGCGACACGCCGGGCGTCGGCTGGAGCGTCAACTGGCGGCCGAATGAGCGCCTGTCGCTCACCCAGAATATGCTGAGCGGCCGCTTCGATCCCGATCAGACGCGGTGGCGCACCTATACGGACACGACGCTGCAATGGCAGTACGCCAAGCAGCCGACACCGTGGATCAAAAGCCTGGCCCTCGCTGCGGTCGGGGACATCGGCTACAACTCGGCGGGCGTGTCGTCTCCTGAGACCTGGCTCGGGGGTGGGGCGCTGCTGCACCGGATCGAGTTCAACGACCAGTGGGCCTTCAGCGCCCGGGGCAGCTTTTTCAGCGATCCCCAGCGGCTCGTGGCGCTCGCCCTGCCCGCCGGCCAAGTCGCGCCCGACGGGGCGCTGATGGCTGCCGAAGCGACGGCAAACCTCGATTACAAACCGACGCCCTGGTTGTTGTATCGCCTGGAGTACCGGCACGACTTCAGCAACGTCCCCAATATCGCCGGTCCGGGCGGGATCACCCCGGCGACGCCCGGTGATGCGGCGTTCCGGCCGGACCTGCGGACCAACGGCGGGCGGGTGACCCTGAACGCCACCATCCGCTTTTGACCCTCCCCGGTGCCGATGCCCGGTTAGAACGTCACGTCGGCGTCCGGCAGGTTCACGGCCGGCAACGGGTCGATGGAGCCGCATGGCCCTGCTTCCTT
>JACMPN010000554.1 GCA_014377495.1 Candidatus Sericytochromatia bacterium | reverse complement strand
GCCCCAAGGGGTGCCGGGGCTGGGGGCGGTGCCGGTGGGGATGCCAGGACCGGGATCCCGGCAAACGTCTGCGAAGCGGACACCGACATGCCAGGTGCGACCGAAGCTCCTTGGTCTGATGGCGGCGCTTTGGCACCGTTCTGGCCATTGGTCGTTGGCGTCACGGCAACGGATGCGATCACAATCGCGGGTACGGGCAGCGGCTCAATGGCCGGTTTCACCTGCAATGCAGGTGCAGCTTGGGTCATTGCCGGCGGATCGACAGGCCGCGGCAGCTCCGGGACTGCCACAGGACGGGACTCCACTGGCTGCGGTGCCGCTGTGACGGCCGGCGCCGGCGGCGGTGCGGCTGGACGGGCCGGCGCAGGCTGGGCGGGTGCCGCCGGACGGGCCCCGGGCGGGACGCCGGCCCGACGTTCGAGTGCATCGACACGGGCCTGCAGATCCAGCATGCTGGCGATCGTTTGACGCTGGCACAGGCGGGCCAGCCCGGCCTCCAGCCAGATTTGGTCGTGGGTGGACCGGCGCAATCGATCCGCTGTTTCGTTCAGTAGTTCCAGGCAATACAGAAGGTCCGGCTGGGTCCATTGGGCGGCTTGGTCGGTCAGGGCGCCGATGTGGTTTCCGGCGATCTCCAGCTCGACAGCCCGGCCGGGCGCGACCTGGACGATCATCAGGTTGCGCAGGTGGAGCATCAGCTCGCGCAGCAGGGTTTGCGGATCGTAACCGGCCTGTAGGTACACACCGGCCTGTTGCCAAAGACCCACGACGTCACCGGCCAAAATGGCGCCGCCCATGGCCAACAGGCTTTCCGCCCGGACCTCGCCGAGCACCTGGAGGACCAGTTCGTCCGAAATCGGCATGCCGTCTATCGCCAGACCTGCCACCTGGTCCAGTAGGGTCAGGGCGTCACGCAGGCCGCCGGCGGCCCGGCGGGCGATGGCGTTCAGGGAGACGGCGCTGACGGGAATGGCCTCGGCCTCGGCCACGTACTGGAGGCGTTGCAGCAAAACGGGCATGGCGATGCGCTGGAAATCGAAGCGCTGGCAGCGGGACTGAATCGTCGGCAGGACTTTGTTGGCCTCGGTCGTGGCCAGGACGAAGACGACGTTGTCGGGCGGTTCCTCCAGGGTCTTCAGCAGGGCGTTGACCGCTTCGGAGCTGAGCTGGTGGCACTCGTCGATGATGTAGACCTTGAATCGCCCGCCGACGGCGGCGAAACGGACCTGCTCACGCAGGGCCCGCACGTCGTCGATGCCCCGGTTCGAGGCGGCATCGATCTCGATCACGTCCATGCTGGCGCCTTGGGCGATATCCAGACAGTTCGAGCAGCGGTTGCACGGCTCGGTGCCGCCCGTTTCGCAATTGAGGGTCTTCGCCAGCAGGCGGGCGGTCGAGGTCTTGCCCGTGCCCCGCGGCCCGCAGAAGAGGTAGGCGTGGGCCACCTGCTTGGTGCCGATGGCATTGGTCAACGTGCGGTTGATCGCATCCTGACCCATCAGCTCGCTGAAGGTCTTTGGCCGGTACTTGCGGTAAAGCGCCTCGTGCGACATCCCATCCCCACCCTGGCAACGTCCGTTGCTACCTCAATCTTGGGCCCTGTCGGCCAGTCGGCAGCTTACCACGCCGGGTCGGTCCCGCAGCCGCGGTGAGGCCCGTCATGAGGGTTCCGTTGCCGTCGGCAGGGGGCCTCAGCGACGGTCGGAGCAGGCGCCAGCCAACGACGTGGCCCTACAGGTGGTTTTCCCGCTGGGTGGCCCGCACGGTGATCACGCCGAAGGTGACCAGGTCCGTCATCACCGTGGCCAGACGAGTCCGGGCCGGCGTCCAATACGTGGCTGTCGGACCCTGCACGGTGGCCGTGCCGATCGTCCGCCCCTGCCATTGCAGCGGCAGGCACAGGTGACCGGGAGCGGCGTTGTGCGTGCAGGCGTGGCAGATGGCCCCGTCGCTGCCGCAGACCTTGCCGGATACCACAGCGTGGCAGGCATCGCCGTTCAGGCGTTCCGGTGCTTTGCCATGGGAGGCCGCCAGTTGCAGGTGGCCGGTATCGGTCGTCAGATAGATGGCGCTGGAGAGGGAGGAAAAGGTTTCGCGGATGCTGTCGTTCCAGGACATAGCGACCGCCGTCGTCGTCAGACTGTCCTGCACGGCTTGACTGAGGTCGGCGACGGCTTCCCAGGAGTGGGTGGCCTCGACGGCAATGGCTTCGCCGTGTGCACTCTGCAGTCCCAGAGCGATCTGACTGGCGATCGCCATCATGTGCGCCTCGGCAGCGTCAAAGGCACCCTCCTTGTGGCTGTACACGGCGATCACGCCACGCACCGAACCGAGCCTGGGCAGCGGCACCAGGGCGATCGCCCGGGGAGCCCACTGACGGATGTAGGGATTGCCCAGCATGTGCATGGCGCCGCTCGTATCGGTGATCGCCGACCACCGCCCCTGGGCCTCGGCTTCCCCGGCGAGACCGTCACCGGCCGCACAGCGGCTGCCGTCCCATTCTGCGGCCGGCAGGCCACGGGCCACGGCTACGGCAAATGTCCGGCCATCGGGTTGCAGCAACAGCAACTCGCCGATCGCATCGTTGAACGGTGACAATGCTTCCGTCAGGGCCTGATCCAGTGCCCATTGACGTTGCTTCAAGTCCCGGGCCCCGGCGATGCGTTCGCCGATCGCGCCCCGCACCGGCGTGTTGGTCGGCACGCCAGCCGCCTCGCCAAAATCAATCAAGCCGCTGGCTGCCCGCAGATAGGCCACCTGGGACTGCGGCCAAGGACGTCCGGCGCTGTGCCAGACGACGACGATGCCGTTGATCGTGCCCTGCGACCAGAGCGGCACGGCCATGACCGCATGGCACCGGTGATCCACCATGGCCGTGCGCAGGTCTGCCGGAAACTGGTTGGACTCGGTCCAGACGACGACGTCGCCGGCATCCTGCACGGCCATCAGCAGGTCGTGCATGTAGAGGTGGAGGCTCTCCGAGCCGACGTCGCCGTATTGGGAAACCATCCGCAGCAGCGGTCCGTCCATGACGGCGATGGCGCCGGAGCGGGCTTCGACCTGTCTGGCCACCTGCTCGGCAAAGAGCGCATAGAACGTGGCCGGCGGTCGGGTCTGGCGGAGTTGACCCAACTCAGCGAGGTTGCCCAACAGGTTGTGCAGGTGATGCTGTTCGCTGCGCAACCCCATATAGCGTAAGCCCAATTGATGGACAGACCGGGCCAGGGCAGCCAGTTCGACGCCACCCCGGGTGGGCGGAGCGACGAGTCCTTCACCTTCCAACAGGTCCGTGGCAGACAGGGCTAGTTGGTCCAGCGGGTTGAAGTGGCCTTGCATCAGATCCCGCCGCAGGCCGAAGGCGGCCAGGGCCACCAGGAGCAGCGTGCCCAGCCCATAGATGAAAAAATCCTTCGCGGGCGCCGTGCGGGATGCCAGGCGGTTGGCGTAGAGGGTCTTTTCGAGGGCAATCAGCTGTTGCAGCTTGTCCTGGGCGGACTGGATGAGGACTGGGCTGAGCGGCGAGACTGGCCCGCCGGCCAAATTTGCTTCGACCGTACGGTCCTGCCAGCGCTGGGTCGTCAGGACTAGGTCACCGAATATGTCGAGGGCTTTGGCGTCCAGACGGACCCCGGGCCACAAGGCTTTCGTCTGGGCAGACCACGTCTGTTGGGCTGTGCGATACGCCATCAGATCGGCGGCGGTACCGGCCCCGATGACCCGTGCAGCCCGTTGTTCGAGGTGCTGCAGGCTGACGGACAGTTGCTGGCAGCCGTTGAGGATCGTCTCAGAGGTGTGGGCCTCGCTGCGGGCGGTCCAGGCTTCGTTGAAACGGACGGCCGTCAGCCACGTCCCCAAGCAGGCTATCGCTGCCAACCCGCAAGAAAGCGCAAATTGGCGCTGGCTCGCTTTGTACCGCTTGGCCATCCCTGTCTCCTTGCCCGCTGCCTGCCATCCCTGGAACAGCTATTCACGTACTCTAGCGTATCGGTCTGTGACGGCAATCAATTAAACAGTGACGCCCTTCGCAGCATGCACACGGGCTGTCTGTGTTGGGATGAGCAGCGCCGCATTTCGGCGATCCTGATTAGTAAAGCCCCCTCAAATGAGAATACCCGGTGTGCGGGAGTTGACGACCATGCACGTTACAATCGGCCCATGGACGCACGGCTCTGTATCGAGGATCTGACGGCCGGCTATCTCGGCGCCGCCGTTCTGGCCGGCGTGAGCCTTGCCGTGGGCGCGGGGGAGGTCGTCGGCTTGATCGGTCCGAATGGGGCAGGCAAATCGACGCTGATGCGAACCATCAGCCGCACGTTGCCGGCACAGGCGGGGGCCGTGCGCCTCGATGGGCGCCCGCTCAACGAGTGGGCGCCCCGCGACCTGGCCCGCGAGTTGGCCGTCATGGCGACTCAGGAACTGCCCCAAGCCGTCAACCTAAGCGTGCGTGACTATGTGGGGCTGGGGCGCACCCCCCACCAGGATTGGTTCGGCGCCAGTTCGGCTGCCGACCTCGCCGCCACCGAGACGGCGATCCGTCAGGTGGATCTGCTGGCTTTGGCGGATCGGCCCTTCATGGCGATCAGCGCCGGCGAACGGCAACGGGCCCAACTGGCCCGGGCGTTGGCCCAATCCCCAAAACTGCTGTTGTTGGATGAGCCGACCGCCCATCTGGATATCGGGCACCAGCAGACGCTGCTGGGGCTCCTGCGGCAAATCGCCGGCCAAGGCGTGACGGTCCTCATTGCGATCCATGACCTGAACCTGGCGGCCGCTGCCTGCGATCGGTTGATCCTTCTGCATGACGGCCACGTGCTGGCCGAAGGGACACCGGCCGAGGTGCTGACGCAAGAACGCCTGGCGAGGGCTTATGGACACCCCTGGATGATCCGACGCCACCCGATGACGGGGCGGCCCTTCGTGTTTCCGGCCGATGTGGCCCCCCCGTCGACGGGGGCGCCGTTGATCCACCTCGTTGGGGGCGGCGGTGCACTGGCCGGCCTGGCAGGGGGACTGCAGGCATTGGGGTACCGCCTGCAGGCCGGTGTCCTGCACACCGGTGACTCCGATGTGCAACTCGTGCAGGATCTCGGCATCCCCTGTCTCGTCGCCCCCTCGTTCGCGCCAGTGGATGCCGTCTGGCAGGCGGCACTGCGCGACTGGCTGGCCCACGCGGATGCCGTGATTGTCGCCGATGTGCCCTTCGGCCCGGGCAATATCGGCAATCTGCAGGTCTTGCGGCAAACCACCGGGATCCCGTTGCTTGGCGTCAGTGCCCTGAGTTGGACAGAGCGGGACTTTGCCGATGGGGCGGTCGCCACATTGGGCGCCGGATTGCCGAACAGTCTCACGCCGACGCCCGACACGCTGTTGCGAAATCTGACGCCGACGGCGCCCGGCACTTGGCCCATCCCACGCACAGTCTAGTCATCCCAACGACACACCCCGGACCGATTTTGGGTGCAAGACGGGCATCCCCTGTGCAGCGTGCTCTTCCCATGATGCGGTGCGCTTGCCCTCTGGCACCAGCTTGCCTACCATGCCCCAGAAGGCAGCCCCGGCATGCCGGTTTTC
>JACMPN010000553.1 GCA_014377495.1 Candidatus Sericytochromatia bacterium | reverse complement strand
CTACGGCGCCAGGCTCGGTCTCGTTGATTGAGATAGTCTCCAAGGCTGTTCCCTGCGGATTCCCGTCAAGAATCAGAAAGCCGGTAGCAGTCCGTTCACCGCCAATGCCGTGGCCCTGTGGACCCCCTGCTACCGGATTTCTGATTCTTGACGCCCCTGGCCCAGTCAGGGCGCAGGGCTGGGTGCACTGACCCCAGTTGCCGGCAGGCGGGCACTCATTTCGGGATCCGCCAACGGGTAGGTGCCCGCAGCGATGATCCGGTCCTCACCGGCCATCACCACCTCGACCGGAGACTGCCCCAGTTTCAGCGTGGCCATCTGACGCAGGGCGGGCGCCCCGAGCCCGCCATAGACGGCGACGACCTGGCCGTCGCGCCACGGGCCAAGCAGGGTCTGCATGGTGCCGTGACTGGGCTTGTCGTAGACCACTCCTTTCAGGCTGAACCGGTCGTTTTTCAAAGGAATCGGCAGCTCGGGCAGTTTTTCCGTCCAGGCATTCAGTCCCGGTCGACCGACCAGCAGGACCAAAGGAGCGCCGCCGAGGTCCTCCGCCGTGGCTACCGAATCTGACATCGAAGCCACTTTGGTGCCTGCACCCTGATACTGGACGGCCAAGGCACCAGCCAGCCCTTCGGCGGCCTGCCGCTCCTCGAGGTCCTGTCCCTGGGTGCCGATGACGATCAGGACCGAGTCGCTCTTGGTCGTCGCCAGGGTCGGTGGACGGCGGCGGTTTGCCAGGATCTGGTAATCCGGATCGAGACGCGCCGTCGTCGGGGCAGCCGAAACGACGACGGCGAAGGGCTGATTCTCCCGCATCAGCGAGATCTGAAAGCGCTCCTCGCGATCGCCCGTGATGACGACGAGCGGCACCTTCAGGCGATAGATCGAGCCCGTCTGGACGACGGTGCCCGAAAGCCGGAACCCGGTCCCGAGCGGCTCCACCTTCACGCCCTGCAGGGCCAGTTGGGGCGATCCGGCCCGATCGACCCATTGGTCGAACCACCAGCCGAGCGACTCATTGCTGGCCTTTTCGGCGAGTTTCCGCAGATCTGCGACCCGGACCGATTTGTCGGCATAAGTCACGAACAGCCCCTTCATCATCGACCAGTACGGCTTGTCACCGAGCGAGCGGTACAAGTCGTGCAGGGCCATCGCCCCTTTCTGGTAAACGAGGCCGAACCACGGCACCGGTCCGATGGTGGCTTGGGCGTCCCGGATGGCGACGTCCTGAGGTTGATTGTGGAAGCGCATGTAGTCGAGGGTCATGCTCTGGCGCAAGGTCGGCGCATCGCTGTCCGGTTGGGCCATGACGTACTGATACGCCAGATAAGTGGTCAACCCTTCCGACAAAAACCCGATTTCGCCTTCTGTCCCCCGGGCCAGCAGACGATCCGTCCAGGAATGGAGGATCTCATGGGCCATAAACGTGCTGCGGGACTGCTTGTTGAGCAGGACCCGGCTGCCGAGACTAACGACACCCTCACCGCCATATCCGCCGGCCACATCGGTCTCGGCAATCGTCAGGGTGCCGTAGGGGTAACTGCCCAAGCGTTG
>JACMPN010000552.1 GCA_014377495.1 Candidatus Sericytochromatia bacterium | reverse complement strand
GGGGCCTCCCACCCCACACGCCCCCGGGGGCGCATCCCCTCTTGATTTCCCCTCCCGAGTCCCGTTTGGGTTCCTTGTGAGCCAAGCGGTCCTTCAACAGCGACACCGCCCGCAGCAACTGCGGATCAGTCTCCGGTGTATAGACCTGGCCTTCCTTGGGCTTGGGCAGCTCCACCAACACGTCGGGCTCGATCCCCTTGTGGTTGATGTCAGTGCCGTTCGGCGTCAGGTACTTGTTGGTCGTGATCGCCACGCCCGACCCGTCCTGCAGGGGGTGCACCGTCTGCACCAGGCCCTTGCCGAAGCTGCGTGTCCCCATCAGGGTGGCCCGCTTTTGGTCCTTGAGGGCGCCCGCCAGGATCTCGGACGCACTCGCCGAGCCGCCGTCGATGAGGACGACCATCGGGATGTCGTTCTTCAGCATCGGGTGCCCGCTGACATCCTGCGTCTGCTTGACGCCGTTGCGGTCGACGATCTGGACCACAGCGCCCTTTTCGATGAACATCGAGCCGATGTCCACCGCATTGGGCAACAGGCCGCCGGGGTTCATCCGCAGATCCAGGACGAGGGCTTTGAGGCCCTTGCCCTTCAGGTCCTCGACGGCCTTCTTCATTTCATTGGTCGCTTCATTGCTCATGAAGCTGGCCAGCCGGATGTAGCCGACGCTCTTGTCGATCATGCGGGCCCGCACGGTCTTGGTCTCGATACTGCCGCGCACGATCGGGACGTCCCTGACCTTTTCGCCGCGCTGCATCTTGAGGATGACAGTCGTGCCGCTCTTGCCCCGGATCAGGTTGACGGCTTCTTCGACGGCAAGGCCCTTGGTAACCTTGGTATCGATCGCCATGATCTTGTCACCGGCGAGGAGGCCGGCCTTGGCCGCCGGCGTGTCGTCCAGGGGGGCGATGACGGTGAGCTGGTCGCCCTTCATGCCCAACTGGATACCGATGCCGCTGAAGCTGCCCTGGCGCTCTTCCTGCATGCCGCGGAAGGCCTGCGGATCCATGTAGCGGGTGTAGGGATCGCCGATCGACTCGAGCATGCCACGGATGGCGCCCTGCAGGAGCTTGGTGTCGTCGACCGTTTTGTCAACATACTCGCTCTTCAGCAGGTCATAGACGTGGATAAAGATCCCGAAATTGGCGGATTCGGCTCGGCCAGCGAAGGAGTACAACCCCATGCCCGCCGAAAAAGATGCCAAGCACAGCGCCACCGTAAGGCTGTGCCGTTTGATCTGGCTGGAAAGCATCGAGCCCCTCTCCCCAAAACCGCTCATGTGGCGGACGTCCCCTCATTATACCAAGTCTGCGATGCCCATCGCCCGCAGCGACCCTGACCGGTATGGTCACAGGTCGGTGCCCCCGGCCACCCGACTATAGGCCCCTTGAGCGGTCCGGTCTACAGGAAGGCCCCGGGATTCACCGGTGTACCGTCCCGACGGACTTCAAAGTGCAAGTGTGGGCCGGTTGCATAACCAGTCATACCGACCGCCCCGATGATCTGACCTTTGGTGACCATCTGGCCGGCGCTGACGTTGGTGGCCGAGCAATGCCCGTACAACGTCGCCAGCCCGCCGCCGTGATCGACGATGATGCACTTGCCGTATCCGCCGCGCCAGCCCGCTTCCACGACCCTGCCGCCATCCGCCGCCCGGATCGGTACGCCCTGACCCACACCGATGTCCAGTCCGGAATGGAAGATCTGCCGCTTGAAGATCGGGTGCGTCCGGTACCCGAAAGACGACGTGATCGGTCCGACCACCGGCCACGAGAACCGGCCGGTCCCCAGCCGCTGAGGTGAACTGGACCGGGACTGCGAAGCGATGAGGCGCCGTAGCATGGACTCGATGGCGTTGGACTCGCCTTCCATGATCCGCAGTTCCCGCTCGTTGGCCGAGATCGTCGACTGCAGGTGCTGCTTCGTCACCGCCAGTTCGTCCTTCTGGTCGGCGAAGGCGACTTTCTGCTGCTCGAATGCTTCGCCGCGCTGGTGCAGCTCCACTTTATGCTGGACTTGCTGGTTTTTCAGGGATTCCATCTGTTGCTTCGTCTCGACGAGGGTCTGCAGCATCTGGGAGTCTTTGTTGGCGACATAATGAAAATACGCCAGGCGGGTCATCGCCGATGAGAGGTCCGTGGCACTCAGCAGATACGTCAGGGCCTGATTGGGTGACAGCTTGTACATGGCCCGCAGACGCTGCTTGGCTGATCCGAGCTGCCGGTCGAAGCGTGAGACCACGACCCCCAACTGTTTTGCGGTCTGGGACACGGCCTGGGTGGCGAGCTGGTATTTATATTGCGTGTCTTCCAGCTGGGCGGCCGTGGATTCCAGCTTTTGCTGCACGGCCGAGATAGACTTGGTGACGGTCTCCTTTTGGGCGGCCAGCTCACGCAGCTTGCGGCGCTTGGCCTCGATCCGCTCCTGCTGGGCCCGCAGCTCCTGACGTCGCTGCTGAATCGCCGTCGCCGCCGGAGCAGGCATGGCCACAGCCAACTGTCCGGCCGCCAGCAGCAGACAGAGAAAGAGTCGGGAATATTTCACAGGTAGAACGGCAGCGCTCAGGGCATCGCCTGAAACGAGGCAAACATCCCGTAGAGCGTGCCGATGATGAGGACCGCCGCCGTGAAGATGGTTATCGGCTTGGTCAGACGGCGCATGGTCTGAAGCATCTACGAATCGGCCCTTTCGTCGGCATGCATGGCCCGGTAGAGCCCTTCGGCCACCGGCTTGGGCAGCTGCCCTAACAGGATTAAATCTTCCAGGCTGGCGTGGCGCAAGCCTTCCACCGATTCAAATCGGTTCAGCAACTGCTTTTTGCGGGCCGGACCGATGCCCGCCACCCGATCCAGCTCGGAACTGACAAAGCGTTTTCCACGCAACTGTCGATGGAAGCTTACCGCAAACCGGTGAGCTTCGTCCCGCACCCGTTGCAGCAGTTGCAATGCCTGCGAACTGTGTGGCAACACGATCGGCTGCGACTCGCCGGGGCGGAACAGCTCTTCCCGCTGCTTGGCCAGGCCGAACACGGGGAGGTCACCCAGTCCCAACTCGCGCAGCACGCGAATCGCCTCGCCGAGCTGGCCTTTGCCACCGTCGATCAGAATCAGGTCGGGCAGCGGCTTCTTTTCAGCGAGTAGCCGGGTGTAGCGGCGGCGCACAGCCTCGTTCATCGAGGCGAAGTCATTCGACTCCATGCCCGGACGGATGGCCCGGATCTTGAACTTCCGGTAGTCCGCCTTGCTCGCCACGCCGTCCTTGAAACAAACCATGGACGCGACAGTCTGATTGCCATGCAGGGTCGAGATGTCGAACCCCTCGATGTGCCGTGGCAGTCGGGGCAATTGTAGGGCGGCAGCCAGCTCTGCCAAAAGGCTGTCGCCCGCACTCCGGGAACGGGAAAGGGCCTGGAGCTTCAGGCGGTCCAGCCCCAACTGGGCGTTGCGGGTGGCCATGCCGAGGATCTCGGCTTTGGCCCCCCGTTGCGGGACGAGGAGCTGCACGGCTTTGCCCCGCTTGCCGCTCAGCCAGGGAACGAGGATCGCCTCGTCCGTCGGATGGTCGGGCAGGACGATCTGGCTCGGCACGTAGGGGCACTGCACGTAATATTCCTGCAAAAAGGCGCCGATCAGCTCCGGCAGCGGCACCTCGGTGGCCACGCCGTTATCCGACGGGTACGAAAAGCCATAGCGGCCGATCAGCTTGCCCAGGCGCACCTGGAAGACCTGGACGCTGACCCCCTCGGGACAGCGGGCCAGGCCGATGACGTCCTGATCGGTGTCAGGGTCGGCGACGACTTTTTGCCGTTGCAGCAATTTGTCGAGGGCGGCCAACTGGTCGCGCAGCCGGCCGGCATACTCAAAGTGCAGGGCCTCGGCGGCGGCCTGCATCTGCTGTTTCAGCCGTTTTTCCAGCTCCGCCGTCCGCCCGTTCAGGACGCTGCAGAGATCGTCGACCATCAGGCGATAGGTCGTCTTGTCGACCAGGTTCTGGCACGGTCCCAGGCAGCGGCCGATGTGGTAGTTCAGGCACGGTCTATCCACGTTGGGCGGGCGGTGCTTCTTGCGGAGCGGAAAGAGCGTCTCCAGCAGTTCCATCAGCTCGTAGAGAGCGCCGGTATCCGTGAACGGGCCGTAATAGCGGGCGTTGTCCTGCTGTCGGCGGCGGACGATGAGCAGGCGGGGAAAGGCCTCGTTCAGCGTCACCTTCAGGTAAGGGTACTGTTTGTCGTCTTTGAGCAGGATGTTGTAATGGGGCAGGTGCTGCTTGATCAGGGTCGCTTCCAGGATCAGCGCTTCGACCTCGGTATCGGTGACGATCGTCTCCATGCGGACGATATGGCTGACGAGCATGGCCGTCTTCGGCGTTTTGGCGCCGTTCTGAAAGTAGCTGCGGACGCGGCTGCGCAGGTTGATGGCTTTGCCGACGTAGAGGATCTGACCGTCGGCGCCGTAGTAAAGGTAGACCCCGGGCAGCGTGGGGAGCTGGGCGAGGCTTTCGGGCAAGGTTTCATGCACGCTGTCAGTTTATCAAAGGTTTGAAAGACCCACGACCAGAAGGCCACAGCCCGTCCCGCCACGGGGTTGCCCCGTTATCCCGAGGAGCGGCACTCCGGGCCCCGCTGCGCCGGGCCCACACATGACTTACTGACGGAGCGACGGGATCGGCAGGATGATCTCACCCCCCAGGACCGGCAACCCGAAGGCGTGGGCGTTCGTCAGGTCGGACGCCGTCGGCGCGCCGACCGCCACGCGGTAGGCCGGATGCGCCTCAGGCACGACGTCCGAGTCGGGCGGCAGGGCCAGCATGTTCATCCCGAATAGGTCCGGAAACACGTTCTTGGCCACGCCATTGCAATTGTCCGGATGGAAAAAGGTCGACACATGCCACCACAGCCGGTATCCCTGGGCCTGGATTTGCTGAATGAGCGGAGCAACCTGTGCCTGCCGGTCGTTTTCAACGTACAGGATGGGCTGATGCCGGGAAATCGTCGCTGCAGCCCCCTGCAGCACGGCGGATTCCATCCCTTCGACGTCGATTTTGATCAGGTGACAGGCAGCTAAGTCCAGCGCATCGATCGTCGTCAGCGGGACCGACTCACCCTCTGCAAACCCGCCCAGTGAAACGCCCCCGAAGTTCATCGTCCGCGCCGGATCCATCGCCGGCACGATCATGGCGCCGGACGTCGCGCCCAGGGCCGCCTGCCAAGCGTCGACATTGGCCAGGGAGTTCAGGGCCAGATTGGCGCAAAGGGCCTGAAAGATCAGTCTTTGGGGCTCAAATGCCACGACGTGCCCCGATGGACCGACATGGCGAGCCAGCGGTAGCGTATGTGTACCGACGTTGGCACCGGCATCGACGACGGTATCACCCGCCCTGAGCATCTGTCTCAGCCAGGCGATTTCATACTCCGCCCATTCGCCATAGCGGTCCAAAGAACGACCGATAAACCGATCCTGGCGGTGAAATACCATCTCCCCATATCGGCATGGGCGACGGAGGTTAAATCCTGGCACCTCCGTCTGAGCAGTCATGATGCCCCTCCTTCGTTGGTCGCGCGATCCGCATTGACCTGCCAGCTGCCTGATTGGAGATCCAACACGGATCGCAGGCGTGTTTTCGGTACGGCCCCCGTCGATGGGGATTGGGCGCGGCGCTGGGCTTGGACGGCGGGCGGCTGCGGCAGGGCGCACGCAACTATCGAGCCGCCACCTGGTGCCGGCTCGTAGCTGAGCCAGCCGCCCATCCCCTCCAACAACCCTTTGGCCAATGGCAGACCGAGGCCCAGTCCACCATGGTCCCGCTCAGTCGGATCGGCTACCTGGCCGAAATCGTTGGGGGTCTGCGTCCAGACCTCGGGCCGGATGCCGGGGCCGGAGTCCCGCACGGTCACAATCACATGGGTCACATCGCTGCGGTCTGACAGCCAAATGGCCCCGCCGGCGGGCGTGAATTTGACGGCGTTGGAAATCACCAGATCGAGGACCTGTCGAGTCCGCCGGGGATAGGCGTGGCCGGAGCGCGAGGCGTCCAGGTCCACATCGGCAGACAGGGACCCGAAAAGCCGTCCCCAGGCGATTAACGCCAGGTCTGGACTACTATTCACAGTGTATCGAGCGATCGCTGACATGCCTATCGCCCCTTCGGGATTGCCTGAAGCAAACTGATCCAGGTCGCCGCTCAGTCGCGGGGCACACAACCAAACAATCGCACGGTGACCGTCGTCCCTTCGCCGACCCGACTGTCGATCGTCACCTGCCCCTGGTGGGCGAGCACGATCCGGTAGACGAGGGCGAGACCCAGGCCCGTGCCCGGGATCCCCAAGGTCTCCTCGCACTTGACCCGATAAAAGGGCCGGCCCAAGTTGGGGATGTGATCGACGGGGATGCCGACGCCGTCGTCGCCGATCTCGATCTGCAGCGCTTCCCCGACCTGATGCACGTAGATGCGGATGGCGGATTTGCGGGGGGCGTATTTCACGGCGTTGCCGACGATGTGCGTGATCGCCCGTTGCAGCAAACTCGGGTCGACATTGAGCAGGGGCAATCCCGGCGCCGCCAGCAGCTGAAAGCGATGGGACATCGGCGGGTGGTGGAAAGGCACGAGGACTTCCCGCAGCCATTCATCGATCTCGACAGGCGCCAATGCCAAGGGCCGTCCCTGTTCCAGGGTGGACAACAGCAGCAGATCGTCGGCCAGCCCGGCCAGGCCGTCCGACTCCGAGCGGATCAGATCGAGAAAAGACTGCAGGTCCGCATCGTCGGTCGGGCAGTTGAGCAGCAGATCTGCCAGGTCGCGAAGGGCCGTGAGCGGATGGGCCAGGTCGTGTGTCGTCAGACTGACGAGCTCGTCCTTGATCCGATTCAGCGCCTCCTGGCGGAGGATCGGGTCTTTGAAACGCATGATGGTGACTGCCTTTGCCTGATGAGTGTTGCCTGCGTGGGGCGCCGGAGAGGGGTCAGCGACTGCGCCGGATCGCCGCTCCAGCCTGCAGATGCTCCGCAAACGACTTGGTGAACACGTGGGAGCCGTCCCCCTTGGCGACAAAGTAGAGGTAGCCCGTTTGGGTCGGCTGCAACGTCGCTTTGAAGCTGGCGAGACCCGGATTGGCAATCGGGGTGGGGGGCAGACCGGGGTACTTGTAAGTGTTGTAGGGCGATGCGACTGCCACGTCCTTGTAGGTGAGGCCCTTGGCATCCTGATGGCGTTGCAGGGCGTATTCAACCGTTGGATCGGAGCCCAGCGGCATGCGGATGAGCAGGCGCTGCCAGAAGACACCGGCAATGACCGGCCGCTCCGTCGGCTGTTGGGCTTCGAGTTCAACAATGGAGGCCATGTTCACCGTCTGATCCAGGGAATAGGGCCACGGTGTCGGCCGGGCCTGCCAAGCCGGCAGCATCAGCTCGGAAAACCGGGTCAACTGGCGATCAATAAAACCGCGCTCACCCTCGCCGGCGACGTCGTAGGTATCCGGGAACAGATACCCCTCCAGCGTCCGCCCCGCGGGGAGGTCCGCCAAAAACGGGAACCGCTTTTGCCGCTCGGCTGTGACGACCGCATCCTGGCCGTAGAGATGCCCATCAAGCTGTTTGGCGGTGAGCAGACCGGCGATCCGCCGGAGATTGGCCCCTTCGGGCACTGTGATCCGCCGGGCATCCACGTCACCCCGGGCCATCTTGGCCAGCAGATCCTTGGGGGCACCGGGTTCCAGCTTGTAGACGCCGGGCCGTAGCACGGTGGGCCCACGCAGCCGAGCGTACAGGTACACCATGTCCGCAGACTGAATGAAACCCTGTTCCCGCAAGTGAATCAACGTCTGCTTCAGCGGTTCACCCTGGGCCACTTCGAAGCGCTTGGGCGCCGTGAAATCGGCCGGTGGTTGGGAGACATAATTCCAGGCCACACCGCCGGCCACGGAAAATACAAGTGACAGGCCCAAAGCGGCCAACAGCAAACGCCGCATCGGGGCCGACTAGTCGAGGTAGAACGAGGTGACGATCTTGTGCTGCTCGTGAGCGTAGGCGATCGTCTCCTTGAGGGTGGTGCTGCCGTGATAGAGGAAGCAGATCAGCTGCTGGCACTCGTCGACGATCTCCCGGTAGCAAAGCTCGCCGGCCTGGGCGAGGGACAGGGCCCGCCGCTCCGGATGCTCCTGGACGCTGGGCAGGGTGCTCAGCTGCTCACGGGACTCGGAGGCCTGCTGGTCCAACGTTTGCGGCAGGATGACCGTCAGGTTGCCGGGATTGGCCCGCTGGACCCCTTTGATTGCAGCGAAGTTGGTGCCGGAGGCGCCACTGGTGATGATGTGGTTGCCGCTCAGGGCCAGGGCGTAAGCCAGCATCTCGATCAACTGCTGGTGGGTGAAGCTGATATGCCGGGAACCGATCAGGGCAATACGCTTGGAACTGGTTTCCTGGATGAGCCGGAGTTCGGAAAGGAACGTGTCGACGCTGAGGCCGTCTTTTGTGGACTGATCTTTCGTTTGCGGGGTGGTCATGAGCGGTTCCGTTCCTGCCGGTTAGCGTATGTAAAAGACCCAGACATGCTACCACCCCAACTGCCGGCGTTCAACCAGCACCTCGCCTCCGGGGCTGATCCGCATGCATCCGCTACACTGACCAGCGAAACACAGCCTTTGGAGTGATTCGTCCGACCATGACCAGCCTCAATCCCGCCCAAGCCGAAGCCGTCGCCCACCGCCAGGGCCCATTGCTGATCCTGGCGGGGGCCGGATCCGGCAAAACCCACGTCCTGACTCAGCGCATCGCCGGCATTCTTGCCGAGGGTGCGGTCAAGCCGTGGGAGGTCCTCGCCGTCACGTTCACGAACAAGGCGGCGAAAGAACTGAAAGCCCGCCTGGCCGGCCTGATCGGCCCCAGTGCCGCCGACATCTGGGCCAGCACCTTTCATGGTCTGGGCCTGCGGATCCTGCGCAAGCACATCACCAAGCTCGGCTACCGGGAGCATTTCACTGTCCTCGACGACACGGAACAACAAAGTATCGTCACCGGCATCGTCAAAGCACTCGAACTGGATACGGAGCGGTTTCCCGCCAAGTCCCTGCTGAGCCAGATCAGCAGGGCCAAGAGCCAAAATCAGTCGCCGGAAGAGCTGGCCAAAGGGTTCGATCGCAACAATCAGGTGTTGGCCGACGTTTACGGCCGGTATCAGACCCGTCTGAAACAGTTGAACGGCCTGGACTTCGATGATCTGTTGCTCCTGCCTTTGCGCCTGCTCCAGCAGGACGCCGAGGTGCGGACCGAGTACCAGCGGCGGTTCCGTTACGTCCATGTCGACGAATATCAGGACACGAACCCAACTCAGTATGAGCTGATCCGTCTCCTCTCCTCCGGGACAGGCAATCTCTGCGTCGTGGGCGACGTGGACCAGAGCATCTACAGCTTCCGGCATGCGGATTTTCGCATCATCCTGCGCTTCCGGGACGACTACCCCGACGCCACCCTGATCACCCTCGAGGACAATTACCGCTCGACCGGCACGATCCTGGCCGTCGCCAACGCCATCATCGCCAACAACGCCCAGCGGTATCCCAAAGTCCTCCGGGCCACCAAGGAGCAGGGTGAGCCACTGCCGGTTTTTGCCGCCGGCACCGAAACCGAAGAAGCCCATTACGTCCTGCACAAGATCCTGGAAATGCAGCGCCGTCAGCACACCCCGCTGAACGACGTCGCCATCCTCTACCGCACAAACGCCCAGTCCCGCCCGATGGAAGAAGCACTGGTCAAAGCCGGCATGTCCTATCAGCTGATTGGGGGGACGCGCTTCTACGAGCGGCGGGAGATCAAGGACCTGATCGCCTACCTGCGGGTGATCTATAACCCCTCTGACGACCTCAGTTTCAAGCGCATCTTCAACACGCCCAAGCGTGGCCTCGGAGCGACCACCTTCAACAAGCTGGACTCCGCCGCAGCCTCAGCCGGTCTGCCGCTGGCCGCCGCGATCACGACCGAATACGTGCCGGGCATTGCCACGAAAACCTGGAATAAGATCGCCGACTTCGGGGCCATGCTGACCCGCTGGCGGATCCAGGTCGACAGCACGCCGGTTCCCGATCTGCTGCAGATGATCGTCATGGAGACGGGTTATCTGGGCTACCTGGCGGAGGATTCGCCCGACGATGCCAGCGACCGGAGGGAAAACATCGCTGAACTGCACCGGGCCGCCACGGATTTCGCCGAGACGATGGAGGATGCCTCGCTGGGGGCCTTCCTGCAGCATGTCGCCCTAGTCTCCGACATCGACGGCTTGGCCGAGTCCGATGCCGTCACCCTGATGACCCTGCACAGTGCCAAAGGCCTGGAGTTCCCCGTTGTGTTTCTCGTCGGGCTGGAAGACGGGATTTTCCCCCACATCCGGTCGCTCGATGATCCCGAGCAGATGGAAGAGGAACGGCGGCTGATGTACGTCGGCGTCACCCGGGCGAAGGATCAGCTCTTTTTGACCTGGGCCCGTTACCGCACGCAATGGGGCCAGACAAAGCCCTGTGTGCCCTCCCGCTTTCTCAAGGAAGCGCCCATCGAACACCTGTCCGGATACACGATCCCCCAGGTAACTGAAGCCGTGCGGACGGCAAGCAAACAACGGGAGGAGTGGACCGAGCCGATGGACACGTGGGAGGCAGCACCCGGTACCGGACTGCGTATCCGGGACGAGCGCCCGAATTTCGACGTCGGCGACCGGGTCCGCCATACGACGTGGGGCACGGGGACGATCCACCAGATCATGGGCAACGGCGACCGGGCCACCTACATCATCGATTTCCCCGGCCTCGGGCGCAAAATCCTCGATCCCCGCTTTGCCCCGCTGTTCAAAGCGGACTGATCGACAGCGCAGACTGACCGGCTTCCCCGGAGAGAGACTGATATCATTCCACCATGAGCACTTTTGACCGCAGCATCATTAAAGAAGAGGCCCTGAAGCATCACCTGCGCCACCGCGGGGAGATCAGCATCGTCAGCCGGGTCGACATCAAAGACGAGCACGTCCTCGGCTTGATCTATAACCCGGGCGCCGCCCCGGCCTGCCTCGCCATCCACGCCGACCCCTCCCAGGCGATCAACCTGACCAGCAAGGGTAACCTGGTCGCCGGGATCACGGACGGCTCGGCCGTTCTGGGCCTCGGCAACATCGGCCCCGAAGCAGCAATGCCCGTCATGGAAGGCAAGTCCCTCCTGTTCAAGGCCTTTGCCGGCATCGACGCCGTGCCCATCTGCCTGAACACACAGGACCCCGACGCCTTCATCGCCACAGTCAGGGCGATCGCCCCGGCTTTTGGCGGGATCAACCTCGAGGACATCTCCGCCCCCCGCTGTTTCGAGATCGAACGGCGCCTCAAGGACCTCCTGGACATCCCCGTCTTCCATGACGACCAGCACGGCACGGCCGTCGTCGCCCTGGCCGCCGTCCTCAATGCCCTGCGCGTCGTCGGCAAGAACGTCGACGGGGTGCGCGCCGTCGTCTCCGCCACCGGGGCGGCCGCCATCTCGGTCAGCCGCCTGTTGTTGCGCATGGGCGTGCAGCACCTGACCATGTCCGACCAGTTCGGGTTGCTCCACGAAGGACGCACCATCGGCATGGATTTTGCCCGCGAGGAGATGGCCACCCTGACGAACCGAGACCAGATGCAGGGCGTGCTTGCCGATGCCCTCGTCGGCGCCGACATCTTCATCGGCCTCTCTGTTGCCAACCTCGTCACCCAGGACATGATCCGCACCATGGCAGACAAGGCCATCGTGTTCCCCATGGCAAACCCGGACCCCGAGATCAGCGCCGAAGACGCCAAGGCGGCCGGTGCCGCCGTCGTCGGTACCGGCCGCAGCGATTTCCCCAACCAGATCAACAACGTCCTGGCCTTCCCGGGCATCTTCCGGGGCGCCCTGGATGTGCAGGCCCGGCGGATCACCGAAAACATGAAGATCGCCGCCAGTAAGGCCATCGCCTCGCTGGTCGCACCCGACCAGCTCTGTGCGGAGTACATCCTGCCGAAGACCCGTGACCTGAAAGTGGCACCGGCCGTCGCCGCCGCCGTGGCCCGGGAGGCCATGGCCGAAGGCGTCGCCCGGGTGAACATCGACCCGGATCTGATCGCCGAAAACACCAGCCGGCTGATTTACGAGGACTAAGCACCATGCGTTTCGCCAGACCTCTCAGCGCCGGCAAGATCAGCGTCCGGGCCAAAGCCCCCCTGAAAGACGACTACATCCTGTCTCTCGTTTACAGTCCCGGTGTGGCCGAGCCATGCCGGATGATCGCCAAGCACCCGGAGACCGTCTATGACTACACGGTCAAAGGTAACTTCGTCGCCGTGGTGTCGGACGGTTCAGCCGTCCTGGGCCTAGGCAACCTCGGCCCGCTGGCCGTCCTCCCCATCCTGGAGGGCAAGGCGACCATCCTGAAGTGCCTGGCCGGTATCGATGCCCTTCCGATCGCTTTGGATGTGGCCAGTGACGAAGAATTCGTCGCCGCCGCCGCCAACCTGCAACCGACCTTTGGCGGCATCCTGCTCGACGACGTGGCCGCACCCCGTTGCTTCCGCATCGAAAAGGCCCTGCAGGACCGGACCAACATCCCCGTCCTGCACGACGACCAGCACGGGACGGCGATCGTCGTGCTGGCCGGCCTGCTGAACGCCCTCAAAGCGGTGGGCAAGGACCTGCAATCCGTCAAAATCGTCGTCTCGGGCACGGGTGCCGCCGGCATCGCCGTCGCCAAGCTCCTACTGCACATGGGTGTCGAAGACCTGATCCTGGCCGACGAGATCGGGCTGCTCTACGAAGGGCGCACCGAAGGCCTGGACTTCGCCAAGGAGGAAATGGCCTTCGTCACCAATCCCCAGAAGCTGAAGGGCACCCTGGCGGAGGCCGTGCGCGGCGCCGACGTCCTCATCGGTCTTTCGGTGGCGGATATCGTCACCCACCAGATGGTGGCCAGCATGGCGGAAAAGGCCATTGTTTTTGCCCTGGCCAATCCACACCCGGAGATCGCCCCCAACCTGGCTCGGGCGGCAGGGGCCGTGATCGCCGCCAGCGGGGGATTCGACGACCTGAACACGATGACCAACGTCCTGGCCTTTCCGGGCCTGATGCGCGGCTGTCTCGACGTGCGGGCGACGACCGTCACGAACACGATGAAAATCGCTGCCGCCAAGGCCATTGCGGGCCTGGTCGCCGGTGAAAACCTGGAGCGGGGCATCGTCCTGCCGAGACCGCTCGATCTCCGTGTGCCACCGGCAGTTGCCATGGCCGTCGCCAGGTCGGCTATTGTAGGAGGCGTGGCACAACTGATTGTGAACCCCGAAGACATTGCGACCCGGACGAGACAGTTGATATATGGCGACACCGTCTGAACCCATTGGCCAGCATGATCTGGCTGACGTCGATCTGACACTCGAAGAGCGCGAGCTTTTCGACGGGCCGAGCCTATGGGACCGTTTCGAGCCGAATCTGGTCTCGGAGCGTGATGCATACGGCACCGTCGTTTTCATGGTCACGGCCGTCGCCCATGGCGCGCTGCTCGGCTATGCCTTCGCCCCGCCGATCCCGGCGGATCACCACATGGAAGCCTGGCGGATGACCGCCGGGATCCTCGGTTTCCCCTTCCTGTTTTCCCTGTTCTTCTATCAGCGCTTCGTCGGCCTGATGACGGCCCTGGCCATGGCGGTGGCCGTGATGACTCCGACGGACATGGTCGTCTTCGATCTCGACAAATGGCGCACGCCAGCCAAGATCCTGGCCATGAACTGGGCCTGGCTGAACACGCGCACATTCCCGCTCTGGGTGATGGTCTATGGGGGGCTCTGGCTGCCGATCACCGGGATCATGGGGCTGTTCCGCCGGCCCAGCCGCCGGATCCTTGATGCCCGCGCCAAACTGCGCTGGGAACGGCTATGGATCCCGGAGATCCGCCGCCGGGAAAAGCTGCGCATCGCCGTCCAGCAACATATCGGCGAGCCGTCCAACAACAAGCCGCAGTCCAGTCACGGCAACCAGATGCATCAGCGGACGACCTACAAGCCGAACCAGCCTTAGGGGTTGCCAGTTATTCACGGGCAACCCCTAAGGCTGCTTCGGGAGGCACTCAGGCCGCCAACAGCCCTGATCCGGCAACCAGCGCGAAAACGGCCATCCTCAATGGATGGCCGGAACTTGTTTGGCAGGGGGTGAGGGATTCGAACCCCCGAATGTCTGGACCAAAACCAGATGCCTTACCACTTGGCGAACCCCCTGCGTTTGCCCCGAAGGACGAGTGCATCGTACGGTCGAGGCCAGCCGCTGTCAAGCGTCCCATCCGGACCCGGGTGCCACCGCGGGCACCTGACTCGGGGACCGCAACCGGTTGGCGCGAGGTATACTGTCCCCGATCATCAGGAAAGGGTCCACACATGTCCACCGAGTATGTTGCGATCAAAGACATCGGCGCCCATGCCAACGAAACAGTCACGCTGCGAGGCTGGCTGTACAACATCCGCAGCAGCGGCAAGATCGCCTTTCTCCAGCTGCGGGACGGCTCCGGGATGATCCAGGGCGTCGTCGTCAAAGCCGAAGTCGCCGAAGCGACCTGGGATACCGCCAAGGGCCTGACGCAGGAGTCCTCGGTCCTGGTCACCGGCAGCGTCCGTCAGGACGACCGGGCTCCCTATTGCGGCTACGAGCACACCGTCACCGACGTGCAGGCCGTGCAGATCGCCGAGCCCAACTACCCGATCAGCCACAAGGAGCACGGCCCGGACTTCCTGCTGGAGAACCGGCATCTCTGGCTGCGGACGCCAAAGCAGGCGGCCCTGTTGCGCATCCGCCACGAGGTGATGAAAGCGGCCACCACCTACCTCGATGACCGCGACTTCCTGCGGATCGATGCCCCCATCTTCACCCCGAGCGCCTGTGAAGGGACCACGACCCTCTTCGAGGTCGATTACTTCGACGACAAGGCCTTTTTGAGCCAGAGCGGCCAACTGTACATGGAAGCGGCCGCCATGGCCCTCGGCAAGGTTTACTGCCTAGGGCCGGCCTTCCGTGCCGAAAAATCCAAAACCCGCCGGCATCTGACCGAATTCTGGATGATCGAACCGGAAATCGCCTTTCTGACCTTCGAGGAAAACCTGCAACTGCAGGAAGGCATGGTCACCCACATCGTCGAACAGGTGCTCAAGAACCGTATGGCGGACCTGAAGACCCTGGAGCGTGACATCGCCCCGCTCCTGAACGTCAAAGCCCCGTTCCCGCGGGTCAGCTATGATGAGGCCATCGAAAAACTGCAGTCCCTGGGCCACGACATCGCCTGGGGCAGCGATTTCGGCGCCCCTGACGAGACCGTGCTGACCAAGCTGTACGACCGTCCCATCTTTGTGCACCGCTTCCCGGCCAAGATCAAGGCGTTCTACATGGCGCCGGATCCTGAGCGTCCGGAGGTCGCCCTCGGGGCCGACATGCTGGCCCCGGGAGGCTACGGCGAGATCATCGGCGGCGGCCAGCGTGTCGACGACGCCGACCTGCTGCGCCAGCGCATCCAGGACCACAATCTCCCCGAGGAGGCCTTTGCCTGGTTTATGGATTTGCGTAAGTACGGCTCCGTGCCCCACGGTGGCTTCGGCATGGGGATCGAGCGTTGCGTGGCTTGGATCGCCGGAATCGAGCACGTCCGCGAAACGAGCCCCTTTCCCCGCACGATCTACCGCATCTATCCCTAAGGCGTGCATTGCATATTCTTGTCCCAATCAAGAAAGCGGACCTCACTGAGGTCCGCTTTCTTGTGTTGGTCCCCTAAACGCCGCCGTTTGCTCAGGCGTTAGTCGTTGTTGGGCGAAACCGGAACGCCCTCGGCGGCCATCTTCTCGGAGATGATGCCACCGTGCGAAGCGGCAGGGGCAGCGGCACCGGGGGCCCCCGCCGCAGCAACAGCCGCCTTGACGAGCTCGGCAGCCTTGGCCGGCGCCACGACAGGTGCCGTCGCCGACGCAGCAGGCTTGACGCCACCACCACCGGATGCGGCTGCACCAGGTGCTGAGCTGGAGTCGCCGTCATTGCCGAACGCCTGACGCCGCTTCACGGCCTGAGCATCCTCGACGATCTGGCGGTAGGCCTTCTCTTCGTCCGTCTTCCAGGTGTTGTTCCAGAAACCGTCGAGGTTTTTGAACGCTTGACCGAGCAGAGGCTCAGGCAATTGCGCAAAGGACTTCAGGCTGTGCGGCGCTTTGGAGTCGCCCACCATCACCTTCATGAATTCGACGGTCTGGTCGTCGTCGGCATGGGAGAGAGCCGATTTGGCCTGGTTCAGGGCGTAATCCCGCTGACCAGTCAACTCCTTGACCTGATCGTTAAGCTTGCCGGTCGGAACACCGCCGGGGCCGGCAGACGCCACACGGAACTGCCAGCCGGTGCTCTTGCTCTGGATGTCATCGGCGCCCTTGAGGATGTCGACGACGAACGTGGCTTTTTGCTTGTCGTTACCCATGCTGCCATAGACCCGGCCCAGATCCACCTTGTTGGCAATCATGCCCTGCATGCCGAGACGATCCCGCAGCTTGCGGACCCCCTCGTCCTTGCCCGCAGGCGATGACTTGAGCAACTGGTTGAGGACGACGGCGGCACCCGTGTCGCTCAGTTCGCCACGCTTGCCCTTGGCCAGCTCGACAAACTTGCTCTCGTAACCCTCGGTGCGGATGTGGTCGGCCAAGCGGGTCAGATGACCGGAGCTGACATTGGGGGCCGTGAACAACGTCTTCAGGAGCAGGTCGTTCTCATCGCCGTCCAGATCGTCGAACAGCTGGTTGCAGCTGTCCTTGCCGAGGGCCGCGAGGGTCTCGTTGATCCGATTGGAACCGATGTCGTCCTTGAGGATCTGGATGATCGCCTTCTCGTCGTCATCACCCGTGAAACCGCTGAGCATTTCCTTGATCATCGTTGCCCGTTGCTTGTCGGTACCTTCGATGTTGTAGTGCTCGGCCACCAAGGTGCGGGACATGTCGTCGCCCTTGGAGGTGCCGGCCGTGGGCTTCAGGGCCACATCGATTGCCTTCTGGCGATCGACGATGTGGTTCGCTGCGGTCTCGGCCTTGGCCGCCTTCTGACCGTCTTCGGCTGCCGTCTGAGCCAGCTTGGCCGCGTTGGCGGAAGCTTCGGCCGTCTTGGCCCGTGCGCCTTCCAGAGCGGCCAGGGCGGTGGCTGCGGTGGCAGTGGCAGCTGCCTCCAGGCCAGAGCGCTTGCTGCTGATCATGTTGCACAGGGTGTCATTGGAGACCGGGGCGAGTTGCGTTTCGACCTGCTTAAGCTGGTCGAACGACGTGGCGCCGTTGATCAGCTGCTCGCCGACCTGAAGAGTCTTGGCTGCCAGCATGTCATCGAGACCCCGCACCTTGCCACCAAAGGTGTTCACCGAGGGCTGGGCCTTAAGCAGGTCTCCGACCGAGCTTGCGCCTTGGATGCGGGTCTGGGTCTGCTGCACCGCTTTGTAGAGGGTTTCGGGACCGAACCGGCCATCGACGTGGGCCCCGATCACTTTCTGCAAGTTCTTGACGGAGTCCGTCTTGGCAAACCGGGTATCGAACGTGGCAGGGTCGCCACCAGCATTCTTGTCGAGTTGGGCAAGCAGCGAGTGGGAAAACGCATTGGCCGTGGGCCCGTCCAAAACGGGGATGCGGCCGGTGTGGACTTTGCCGGTGGAGGCAAACTCGTTGAACAGGGGCAGCGCCTTGTCGGTGTAGACGAAGTCGCTGTAGGGAACGGCAGCCGGGCCTTGAACCGCTTCCGCCGAAGCCGGCGAACCGGTCAGGGAAACGGTGGCTGCGCTCGAACCCTGCTTGGCAATGGCAGCTTGGTCCTTGGGCGCACTCGACGCCGGCGTAACGACCGCTTCAGCAGTCGCTGTCGTGGCAGGCTTCGTGCTCGGCGGTGCCGCCGGCGCACCCTGCGGGATCGGAGTGGCTGCCGGGTTGATCGTGGTATGGCCCATGGATGACGTTCTCCTTATGCCTTCGACTGACTATCGTCGGGTGATGTGGTAGCAAGCGTGTGAGCGGGTGTTACCCGTCCTGCAAGGCCTTGAGCTGATCAGGTGTGACCCCGCTGTCGGGGGTCTGGGCCAATGTCAAGAGGTCCTTGCGCTGCTGGTCGGTCAACTCGCCGGCGAGGTCCTTGAAGTCTTTGCCCATGGCGTTGAATGTCGCACCGAGGCGGCCCGCCCCGATGTTGGACTGGGTTTTCAGGGCGACCATGA
Organism: Candidatus Sericytochromatia bacterium; assembly: GCA_014377495.1. Classification (GTDB taxonomy): domain Bacteria; phylum Cyanobacteriota; class Sericytochromatia; order JACMPN01; family JACMPN01; genus JACMPN01. The sequence goes on along the minus strand of JACMPN010000552.1, from coordinate 1,994 downwards.
TCGCTTTCTGATCGTCACCCGAAGTCCAACCGGACATCAGGGCGCCGACGGATTTGGCGACCGTGGACGGCCGCATCGCCGCCATCGAGGACGGGTTGTTGATGTTATTCTTGGCCACCGTGTCCGACGACCAGAACCAGGAATCATCAATCTGTTTTTCCATGGAGGTGGAACTGGTCTCGATCAGGCGGCCCTCGATATCCGCCATTTTCGCCGCATTCGGGTCCACCGCCGGCACCGCTTCCGCCGGCGGCGTTACTGTCGGCGCTTCTGCGGGCGGCTCGACCGTCTTGACCGGCGCCAAGTCGGGCTGTTTCGCCTGGTGACCACGGCCTTTGCGGGCAGGCGCCCCGCCCTCGCCACCGCCCAACCCTGCCGGTTTGATGAGAATCGCCAACACCTCCACTGCGGTCTGGCTATGAGCCCCGGACTTGGCTTTGCCTTCCAGGTACTTGATCGTCCTGCCCCAGGTCTCCGGACCAAACTTGCCGTCCGGAAAGGCGCCGACCCGCTTCTGAAGGCGTTTGACGGCCCCTTCGTCCCGGGGATCGATACCCAACTTCGTCAGCACCTGCCCGGCAAGCGCTTCACCTGAGCGGGGAGGCAGCACATGTTGGCCAAAGTTCTTATTAAAGAGGTTCACCACCTCGACCGCCGGACGCCGATATGCCGTCGGAGAGGGCGGATCCGCTTCTTCGACGCCGGGCTGGGTCGGCGGCGCCGTCACGGCGGTCCGGGCTGGAGCAGCCTCGACAAAGGTGGCTTGGGTGTCGGCCGATCCGGTCGGCGCCACCTTCGTCTCATCCTTCGGGGCAAACTTCGCAGGCGCCTCGGCAGGCTGCCCGACGACGGGTGATGTCGCCTTGGCGGGGTCCACGGCCATGGTCTGCGACGGCGTCACGACGGACGCAGTGCCCACCGCTCCTGAATTGCCCATGCCGCACTCTCCTTAACGCTCGTTTAAGCTTGCTTCGTTTGTCTTCTATCGGGCGCACCGCGCCCATTCTGGCGCCGGTTAACCAAACCTTAAAATTCGCCGAACCGCCTTCGGGGGGCGGTGATGCAGCAGCACGGCCGCGACCAGCCAACCTTTGTATACCCGCAGCAGCCACAAACTTAACGGACCAAAGCAATGTGGGCCGCTCCGGACGGGGCAAAATCCGGCCACACCCGGTGCCGTCTCCGCACCCCCCTGAAAATAATCGCCAAACCGTGTGGTCTCAGCCTTTTCCGTCTCGCCCTTGGCCATGCCCCGGCATGCGTGTCAGCCGGGCCCCGCAATCCCGGAAACCAGCGTGGTCGGCTCGCTCTTGCCGAGTCCTCCACCAAACGGCCTGACTGGGCCACTTACGGCCCACCCCGAATAACAAGCCCTTCTTTCTGAACACTTAATTAACAACCCCTGTCGGACGGTAGTCCAATGGGGCGAACGGTCGTCATGCCGGGTGTCCGGGTGAACCCCCACGCCCCTACAAGCGTCCCTGAGGGCGTCTCGACAAGCAGACCAGGCCGTATCCCGCTGTCCTTGACGGTTAGGGCGGTCCGAGTCAGGGTGGCTACGAATCGCTGGGCCGATGACTCTAGCGACGCACGACAGGCGCATCGAGCGAGGAGGCTATATGAACCGGGAAGAGCTTTTAGACGCAGTGGCGGCACGCACCCATATGTCCAAACGGGATATCAATGCCGCCCTCGACGCCACATTGGCAACGATTGCCGACAGCTTGAAAGGTGGCGACAAAGTCACCCTGGTCGGATTCGGCACGTTCCAGGTGAAGGAGCGGGCCCCACGGGTCGGCCGTAACCCGCGCACCGGACAACCGATGACGATCGAGGCCCGGCGGGCGGCCACGTTCACCCCGGGCAAAGCCCTCAACGAGACCCTGGGCCCCGAAAACAAGCCGAAATAAGGCGGGTGCACCAGGTGCGGGGGTCCCCCCCCCCAACCGGGGGAGGGGCAAAGGGGCGTCGGGTTTGGGAATACGGGGGGGGGG
>JACMPN010000551.1 GCA_014377495.1 Candidatus Sericytochromatia bacterium | reverse complement strand
GGGTCAACAGCGGGCCCCTTGCATTGCCGCAACGAGCGCCAGGATGCGGCCTTTCGGCGGACGATCGGACCAGACGCCGTTGGCCGGCGCCTGCGGATCGACGCCCATGCCCCGGACGAAGAGATAGAGCGCCCCTCCGATGTGCCGTTCGTAGTCGTAGTCCGGCAGCCGCAGGGTGAGGTAGCGGTGCAGGGCCACCAGATAGAGGTGGTACTGCAGCACGTAATGGTGCTCGGTCATTGCCTCAGCCATGCCCGCCGGCCCGTAGTCGCCGCTGTGATCCCCGAGCAGGTTCGTCTTGTAGTCGGCGATGTACCAGCGGCCGTCGTGACGACACACGAGGTCCATCACGCCCGTCAAAAAGCCCCGCAGTGGCAAAAAGCGCAGCTGGTCCAAGGCGTCGGCGTATCCGGATGGCGTGATGCCCCCGGCATGCTGGCGAAAGGCCATGGCCAGGTCGGAGGGGGCGAAGCTGTCATCGGCCGCAAGGAGCCCACCGGCCACGGGCAGGACAAAGGGCCATTCGACGAGGCGGTCCGACAGGCCGACATCACTGAGAGTCCAGGCCCCATTGGGCCCATTGAAGGGCGTATGCAGCGTGTCCCAAACGGCGGCAGCGACACGGGCCCCATCGCTCTGTCGATCCAGGCCAAAGCCAGCGAGCTGGACAGCGGTTTCCCGCTCGATCGCCGCCAAGTCGGCCCCGAAGTCGACGTGCTCCAGGATGGCGTGGACGCAGAGACCGGCATGGGCCCCGGGCTTCAGGGCTTTGCGATCTAAACGGACCGGGAGGCTGGCGACGGCTGCGGCAATGACGGGCGACAGGTCGGCCACCGTATCCGCCAGACCGGGCTCGTCATAGGGCGACAGCTCCGCCGTAGCGTGACTGTCACGGGTCATGGCGCTGAAGCTGCCCCAGCGCCAGCATTGATCCAGCGGCGGCCGGCGTTGCCACTGGCGGACCGCCAGGGTCGTGTCTGCCGACGTCTCGGGATGCCAGCGACGGGCCACAGGGCGGGTGTCCGCCTGCCAGGTATCGGTGGTCAGGGCACCGGCAGACGAAGCAGCCAGGGCAACGACGGCAGCCTGCAGCTCCGCTTGCGACCAACCGGGGGATTTGCCGAACCGTTCATCGATCTCGCTCACCCGACTGAGGGCATCCATGCCGACAGTGGGCGGACTGAGCAGGTAACCGAGGGCAGAGCGGCCCACGTTGCCACGCAGCCCGGAAAAACAGCCCCAATAGACGATGCACTGATGCTTGGCCCGGGTGAGCGCCACGTACGCCAGGCGCAGGCTTTCCGCCAAAGCCTCCTCCTCGGCCAGGGTCTTGCTGTTGGGCTGACCCGCCGTACCGAGCAGATCCACTTTCAGCTGATGATCCTCATGAAAGCGGATGTTCAGCTCATCGTCGCCCCACAACGACGCCCGGTCCCAGAGGAACGGACAGAACACGACGGGAAACTCCAGACCCTTGCTGGCATGGATGGTCAGCAGTTGTACGGCGGCATCGTCGGTTTCCAACCGCAGCCGGCGGGAGTCGTCCGTCTCCGGGTTCGTCACGGCGGATTGCAGCCAATCCACCAGCCCGTGCGGCGTCAGATGGCCGTGCAATGCCGCTTCCTGCAGCAGTTCGCCCAGGTGCAGCAGGTTGGTCAGGCGCCGTTCGCCGTCGATCCAGCCGAGGAACCGTTCATAAATCCCCAGCTCGGTGGCGACTGTCCGCAGGAGCGGCATGATGCCCGCCTGCTCCCACTGTCCCCGCCAGCGGAACAGACACTCCAGCCAATGGTCCCAGCCCGACTCGCTGTCATCCAGGGCGATCAGATCGGCGGCGGTGCAGCCCACGAGATCGGTCGCCAGCGCCGTTTTGACCCCACGGCTTTGGTTTGGGGTGAGGATCGCCCGGAGGAGATACAGCAGATCCTGGGCTTCTTGGGAGTCGCTGATCTGGCCGGATTTGCTGTTCACGCAGGGGATGCCCAACTGCCGCAAGGCCGCCTGCAGGTCTTCGGCCTGGGGATTGGTCCGGGTCAGGATGGCGATGTCACCGGGCCGCAGCGGCCGGTAGCCATCGCCGTCTTTCAGCTCGGGCTTGGCTGTGAGGAGGGCGGCGACATCGGCGGCGACTTGCCGGATCACCCGCTGTTTGCCCTGACTGAGCGTGCCCTCAGGCTTCTCCCCGGACCAGGCCAACCGCACGTGCAGCGGTCCCCAGCCGAGCTTCGGGCGATAGCGCTGATCAAACACGGCCGTGACCTCGGGCAGGGTGATCCGGGCGTCGATAAACGGGTCGGAGACATGTTGAAAGACCCGGCTGACGGCCTCGACCAGTTGCCGGCCCGTGCGCCAGTTGTGGCCCAGCGCAAAGGATTCGCTGGCGTCCGCACGGGCGGCGACGTAGGTTTCCAGGTCGGCCCCGCGAAAGCTGTAGATGGCCTGCTTCGGATCCCCGATCAGGACCAAGCCGAGATTCCCGTCATGGAAGACGGTTTTGAAGATGGCCCACTGCACGGGGTCCGTATCCTGAAACTCGTCGATCAGGGCGACCCGAAAGCACGACCGGATCCGCTCGACAAAGGCGGGATTGGTCATGGCCTGCTTCACGCCATCGAGCATGTCCTGGTAATCCTGCTGGCGCAGACGCGCTTTGCGCGCGGGCAGTTCTTCCCGCAGATAAGTGATCAGGTCGTATTTCAACGACACCTGCAGGTCCATCTTGACGAGGGCGATGGCCTCCGCCGCCGTGGCCAGGAGATCCGGCAAGGGGGCGAGGGGATTGGCGATATATCGATCCTTGAATGCGACCAACGGTTTGGGGTTGAACATCCGCAGTGCTTCCCCGGGATAGACGCCCAACCGAGGCGCAACATCGGCAAAGTAAGCCTGTAGCAGTGCGGCGAGTTCCGCCCGTTCAGTAGGCGAGTACTTGGTAAATTTGGGTACTTTGCCGAACCATTTGTCGTCGGTTTCCTGCCAAAGCTTCAGCAGGCCCGCTTCCCCATGCTGTTGCCAGATGGCTTTGGCCTGCTCCCATACGGCGTGCCATGCTCCGGCACTGTGCGTCAGGTCCAGGTCTGCCGGCCGGGCCGGGATCGGCAGGGCGTCGGGCTGGCGGGACAGGATCGTCGCCAGGTGCGTCCAGGTCTTGAGTGTGGCGGCGGGATCCAGGCAGTCCAGGAGGGTGTCGGTCGCCTCATGCGTGCGCAGGACCCAAAAGTCGTGGATGGCCTCCTGCAGCATTGCCTTGGGATCCGGCAGCAGCTCCAGCCCAAACGCCATGCCGCTTTCAAAGGCAAACCGCCGCAGCATGTCGCTGCAGAAGCCGTGCATCGTCATGATCGCCGCCCGGTCGATGGCCCGCAGGGCCCGCTGCAATCGGCGGCAGGCCTCCGGCACGTCCGGGACCACCTCCAGCCAGTCCAGATCTGCCCCCGCTTTGGGTTGTCCGGCGGGCGTTTCCAGCCAGCGGAGTGCCAGGACCAGGCGATGGCGGACCCGTTCCCGCAGTTCAGCCGTCGCCGCCTCCGTAAAGGTGACGACGAGGATCTGGGCCAGGTCCGGCGGCACGGCGTCAGGCGCATCCAGACCGATCAGCAGACGCACGACCCGGTTGGCGATGGTGTGGGTCTTGCCCGTCCCGGCGCTGGCTTCCAGGACGCAGGTCGCCACCGGCAGGGGCGTACGGGAGTCGAAAATCCGGGTCATCAGACGGGTTCTCCATGGCCCTGGGCCAGATAGGCGCCCCAGACGGTCTCCGCCAGTTCGGCAAATGTGGGACCGAGGGCGGCGGCACCCGGCAAGTCGGCATCCAGGTCATAAGGAGCATCGCCCCGGTTCCCGAGCAGACGTTTCACGTGGAACGATTCGCCCTCACCCCAACCGCCGGGCGGCTGAGAGGTCCATTTGCTGCCGGCGGCCTTGCGGGCAGCCTCATGGGGATCGGGGGCATCCTTGGCGCTCGCTTTGATGCGGGCGGCTTCGTAGGCGAAGGACGTGGCAGGGAAAAACAGCAGGGGCACCGTCATGCCCACGTCACGCAGCTGGATGAGCGTCGTCAGGGTCTGGCGGGCCGTCGTCGTATCGGTGGGCGCAAAGGCGATTTCCAGCGGCACCTGTTTCTGATGACCGATGAGCCAGGCGCCAAGAGGCCGATCAGATGAATTCGCCAGGGGCTGATCCGGTGCGGCCGCCTGCAGGGCCAGATGGCGGATCCACGTGGCCAGGCAGTATTTGGGCCGGAGTGAGGCAAACCGGACCTCGACCCGGCCGCGATCCCATAGGCCGTCAATGTTCCCCACCAGCCGGACGCCGCCCAAGTTGACATCGATGGCCTGGGAGCGAGCCGGCATGCCTGTGTCATGGGCTCGGGCCAAGGTCAGGATCCCGGCGGCGAGGGTCTGGAGGGTCTCACCATGGCGCCGTCCGGGTTTCCCCATCGGTAACCAGCCACCGGCCCGGATCAGATCGGAGGCCTCACCGGGCGCCACGCCGACCGTGGCGAGGCGCAGCAGGATTTCGCCGATGGCGTAGGTATCCAGACCGTCGAGCAGGATCGGTTCCCGCTCGGGGTCTGCGTCTTCGGGGGCCCGGAACATCACGCCCAGGCGGGCCCGCAGGAGTTCCTTGAACGGGTCCTGCCAAAAGGCGATAAGGTCAGCCAGGGCGATGCTCTGGGTCGGGCCGTCGGTCGGGGCAGCGGCGCTGAGACCGACCGGGAAGAACGGTGGGGCGGCGACCCGCGGGGATGCCGGGTTTCGGGTCACCTGCAGTCGCTGCGCCCCGACGAGCAGACGCCGGTCATAGCTGCTCGGCCCGGTGTCCTGCCCAGAGTCGAAGTGGGTCGGACTGAACGCCTGTAACGGGTGATCCTTCAGGATCTGGCGACGCAGCCGGGCTTCCCGCTCGGGGGCCGGACCCTCACCGGATAGGGTGAAACGGGACTGGATGGCTTCGAGCAGTTCGCTGACCGGCACGGACTGGGGCAGGCTGGTATTGGTGGCGGAATCCCGGCCCGTATACGTGATGATCAGGCGTTCCCGGGCAGCGAGCAGGGCATCGAGGAACATCTGCCGGTCCTCATCTTCCTGACACCGATCCCCCGGCAAAGGAAACTCGGCCATGCGATCGAAGCTGACGGGTCGCTGCCGGTTGGGAAAGGTCGCTTCGTCGAGGCCGAGGAGACAGACGACCCGGAAGGGCACCTGACGCAGGGAGACCAGCGAGGAGACGGTGATCCGACCCGTGAGCAGGCCGGCGGCCTGACCGGCAAAATCGAGGCGGGAATCGAGCAGTTGGCGCATGGCGGCCAGGTCGAAACGGGTGGCGGAGCCGACGGTCTCGGCGTCTGCGGCCAATTCCCGCCACCGTCCCCGCACGGCCTGGATCGGCTCGGCAGTTTCCGGCGTATCCGCGATCAGGTCGGCCATCATCGTGTCGAGGCGGGCCACCCACACCGGCACCGTCGCTGGCGCATGGCAGGAATCACAGGCAAAAAAGAGGCGCTCGCAAAAGCCCACGAACCGGCCGAGGGCGATGGTGCCGTCTTCACCGATCTCGGGATAGGGCAGGACACCGTCAAAGGTTTCGGTCCCGTCTCCCGGCATGGCGTAGCCGAGGAGAAGGCGCCGCAGGCCGAACCGCCAGGTATTTTCGTCATAGGCCGGCTGGCCGTGGCGCTCCCGATCGTCTGCGTCCTGTCCCCAGGCGATGCGGGCGCCCTCGGCCCAGTCCCGGGCCCGTTCGGTGTCGGCGATGCTCAGGCCACAACAGTCCCGCACGATCGGCAAAGCCAGCAGGGCAAAGACTCCCGCCAGGGTCACCCGGCTGTCAGCCAGGGCCAAAATGGCGCTGATGGCTGCGGCGGCCGGGTTTTCCTGACCCCCGTCGGCGATGGCAAAGGGGAGACGGGGAAAGCCACTCGCATCAGCTGTCGGATCGCCAGTCGCCGCCCCATCGCCGAACACGGCGGTGATCAGCGGGGCAAAGCCCGTCACGTCCGGCGTCAGCACGGCGACATCCCGGGGCTGCAGGTCGGGCTGCGCATCGAACAGGGCCAGCAGGGCGTCCCGCACCACTTCGACCTGTCGCAACCGGCTGTGACAGGCATGGATCCGGATGCTGTCGTCCGTGGGCGTCACGGTATGCGGTGTCGGTGGCGTCTGGGAGGCGTCGGGCGAATCGATTAAATCCCGCTGCAGCCGGGCCAGCAGGGAGTCGGGGGCTGCGGATGGGTCAGGCAGGATCTCGTGTCTGGCCGGGACACCGACCAGGAGGCGCTGTTGATCGTAGGCGGCCCGACCGCAACTGGCGAGCAGGGGCGGCAGCCTGTCCGGGGGTTCAGCGTGACCGCTGGTCGCGACTGGGTAATCCGCTGCCAAAAACGGGGTGACCATATACAGGGTCACGGGCCGATGGCGGCTGATCGCCTCGCACACCCGCAGATAGAGGGCAGGCAGCGGGGCGACGGCGAAGATATGCGTGGGCGTGAATGGGCCCAGATCAAAGCCCGTGGCCGTGCTGGCGGCACAAAAGCCCTTGGCCAGGCGGGCCAGATGGGTGCCGGGGAGATGATCGGCGAGTTCACGCCAGAGTTCCGCCTGCCAGTGCCCCGTCAAAGCGCCAGAGTCCTCCCATGCCAGCACGTCGGCGTCGCGATAGACGAGATAGCGGTCGAACAGTGCGGCGATCTGCTGGGCGAGGGCCAGCAGTCTGGCAGGATCGCCCTGCGGCCTCTCGCCCAGGTAGCGGCTCAAAAGCTCGAAGGCCGGTCGATCCAGGAGTGCCGGCAACACATCGGTGATGGCCAGGGTCATCCGCCCGGGCTCCCAGGCGGTGAGCTCCGCTGTGTCCTTGCCGAGGCCCTGCCGGAAGGCGTCCTGCAGGAGTGTCTGTGGAAACGCCAGCTCGACATTGGCGCAGATCCCCCAGGCATCGGCGAGGGCCATGCGCACCCAGCGGCCCATGCCCTGGCTATGGACGATGACCTGCTGGGCCTGCATCGGGTCGAGGGGATCGCCGGTTTTGCGGTCATGCTGGAGGTTGTCGACCAGGCGGCGGACGAGCGGTTCGAGACGGGGGCTGCGGATGACGCTGAGCACGGATTCCCCCGCGAATGCAGCCGCCAGCCCCGCCTCAATGCGCCTAAAAGAGGGTGTGGCAGCTGAATGAATGACGATGCATTCATCAAACGCATACTGGTACCCGGTAAGCAAGCGCCAAGGGGCGTTTCAAAGGATGGAAAAAGCTGCGGCGCACCGGCCTTTGCCGGGGGGATTGCGACGAAACGAGGCCACCGGTGCCACTTTTATGGCCACGACCCACGAGGCCGTCAGGGGTTACCTCCGCTATGGTAGCCAGCGACGACATTGACGAATGCCGCGGAGGTGTCTATGGCCAGACGAATGATGGGCGCGCTCGTGACGGCGATGATCCTGTCGGCCTGTGGCTCATCGACGCCGGCGATGACGACGCCCGCCACAGCCCCGCCTTACAGCGCTGACGGGGCCGTCCCGCCCATGGGGATGCAGCCTGGCCAACCCGGTCTCGCCAGCATGCCCGGCTATGCCGAGCTCTGGGGCTGGCCCGAGCATGAGCCGCCCGTGGACCGAGTTGCCATCGCCGACCCGTTTGCCCTGCCGACGTGGGCGATCAGCCCCTGGTGGGGTGGGGTCGGCCAGGGTGGGCTGCAGACAGCGGCCATGATGAACGGACCTCATCTACCGGGCAATCCCGGGGTCAGGGCCCCAGAGCCCGGGCCAACGGCTCTTTGACTGCTTCGCGCCAAGTCTTGGGTGCCTTGGCCTCGACTTGCTCGGCAGGGCCAGACGCAGCGGCATGTCCAGTGCGACGGTTTGCGGCGAGCCCTCCCCGGCGATCAGCCGCCCGGCATAGC
>JACMPN010000550.1 GCA_014377495.1 Candidatus Sericytochromatia bacterium | reverse complement strand
TGATCGCATCGACGAAGATCAGGGCGTTGTACTCCCGGGCGATGGCGGCGACGTCGGCGACGGGGTTCAGGATGCCGGTCGAGGTCTCGTTGTGCGTGACCAGGACGGCCTTGTAACCACCCTCGGCGAGGGCTTCACGGACCTTGGCGGGATCGACGCCCTGGCCGAGCGGAAACTCGAGCGAACGGGAATCGAGGCCAAACGCCTTGGCAATCTTGGCGAACCGCCTGCCGAAGACACCGGTGATCAGATTGAGGATCTTGTCGCCGGGGCTGAAGAAGTTGACGATCGCCGTCTCCAGACCAGCCGTGCCGGACCCGTTCAGGTGGAAGACATCGCCTTCAGTCTGCAGCAGCCATTTCACGCCGGCGGTGCAATCATCGAAGATGGCGCCGAATTCTTTACCACGGTGGTTGATCATCGGACGGGCCATGGCGGTCAGAACCGTCTCGGGGACGGGCGTCGGGCCAGGTATGAACAGACGGGGTTTGGCGAACATTGATCTATCTCCTTGGTTGCGAGGGGTTTTTCCTCTTGCCAGGCAATGTACCACGCACCGCCTCAACGACGGGAAGCGAGGCGCTCGGTGCCGTGTAGCGACAAGCTGTTGACCCTGGCCGCACGACCAGTCCCGGCCCGCCCCTGACGAATCATGGACCGGGCGCCCGGTTAGTGGCGGCGGGTCTTCTGTAAGGCCGCCTTGAAAGTATCATCCAGGCCGCTGCCGTCGATCGCTTCCCAGGCCCAATCCGCATTCGTCCGGGCGAGGACCCGGGCCGCACCTTCGGCGATCAGGGGCAGCGCATGCCAGAGTGCGCCTTCGTAGCCCCGGACCTGATCCGCATCGACCCGGCCGCCGCCGGCATAGCCGCGGCAGACCTCGCACAACAGGGCCAGCGTCTCCTCTTCCACCTCACGCTCCGGCGCCAGGTCGTAGGGCTTCAGCCCTTCGTTGCCCCCGCACCACTCGCAGATGAACCCGGCCCGCTTGGCCAGGACCTTGCCGAAACCCTGAATGGCGGCAAGGCGCTCTTTGTGCTCATTGAATCCTTTGGCCACCTAGCTCAACCAGAAGTCACGGGCCCGCAGGGCGGCCTGCGTGCGGTTCGAGACACCGAGCTTTTCGTAGATGACGCTCAGGTGGTTGCGGACGGTCTTTTCACTGAGGGCGATCCGCTCGGCGATCGAACGGTTGTCAAAGCCCTTGATCAGCAGCGCCAGAATTTCCCGCTCACGGACGTTCAGCAAGTCGAAGGCCGGCATCCTGCCGGCAATGACGGCCGGCCCCGCCTCGGGACGGTCGGGCGTCGCCGTGCGGTGGCGCCGCACCAGCGCCTTTTCGATGATCACGTTCAGCTGGCGCAGGTCCTTCAGGGGCTTTTGCAGAAAGTCGAAGACCTTGCCTTCCCGCAAGGCGAGGATGGCATCCTCCATCGTGCCCTGACCGGTGAGGAAAATGATCTCGATGCGCGGATCCAGGTCCTTGAGCAGGGCCGCCAGGTCGTGACCGTTGATGCTGGGCATGCGCAGATCCGTGATCACAACCTCGACGGGGGTCTGACGGGCCATGGCGATCGCCTCGCGCCCGTCACGGGCGGCCATCGTCTCGTATCCGGAACTCGTCAGCCATTCCTTCAGGTTGTCCAGCAGATCGACTTCGTCATCGACGACCATCACCCGTGTTTTTTCCAATGTCGCCACCATTGTCGGCCATCCTTCCCTAGGACTCCCTGTGCTGCAGCAATCGGCTCTAACGGCGGCATCCGTCCGGCCACGGTGACGGGGAGGCAGCCCGGCGCTCGCAAACCTGCAAAAGCAACCGACCGGACTATCATACCCGATGGGACATGAGCGGCTGCCGATACCGCCCAAAGACAGGATTTCAGAGGCGCGGCACCGTCGGGAGCCTGGTCCGGGACCTGCGGCCTTTGGGCGCCGGGCAGCCGCCCGAGTTAGAATCGGCGTGCCCCCTGCCCGGTTCACGAGGCCCTGGCCCCCATGGAAACGTCGTCCACCCATCCCATCGCCAAGGTCTCCGGCGGCCGTTTCCCCCTGCGCCTCGTCGCTGGGGGTCTGATCATCACGTTGTTCACGATCGGCTGGCTCTGGCTGCGCCAACTTCAGTCTTACAAGGAAATGGAGGCCCTGCGCACGGGCCAGCTGCGCAGCAAGGAACTGCAGGGGACGATCTTCCAACTCGACGAACTGCTGACCATGTCCGCCCGCATGGCCGTGGCCACCGGCAACCCGCAATGGCAGCAACGCTACCTCGCCTATGCGCCCAAGCTCGACGCCGCCATCGACGAGGTGATGCACCTGGCCGCCGAGCCCAGATTGATTGCGGCAGCCGAGTCCCTGCAAACCGCCAACCGTGAACTGGTCGGCATGGAAGAATCGGCGATGGTCCAGGCCCAGCACGGCCAGACCCAGGCATCCGTGGCACGGCTCAACGGCCCCCTTTACGCCGACCTCAAAACCCACTACGCCGAAGCCGCCAAGACCTTTCATGCCATGCTCGACCTGCGGTCCGAACAGGCCCTCTTTCGCCAACGGCGCACGGAGACCGCCTCGCTGATCGGGGCCGGGCTCGCCCTGTTCATGGCAGCCTTCGGCGGGGCGGGGATCTTCTGGCGGGTCCACCGCTGGCAGAGTGTCACGATGTTGGGTGTCGCCCAACTGCAGGCGACCGAAGCCCGTCTCGAGTCGCTGCGCCGACAGCACGAGATGATCCTGAACAGCGCCGCCGAAGGGATCTACGGGCTCGACCTGGCCGGCTGCCTGACCTTTGTCAATCCAGCCGCCGAAGCGATGCTGGGCTGGTCACGGGCCGAGCTCCTGCACCGGCAGATGCATCCGATCCTGCACCACAGCTGGGCTGACGGGACCGCCTACCCGGCCAATGACTGCCCCATCTATGCCACCCTCCATGACGGCCGGTACCACAAATGCGCCGACGAGGTGTTCTGGCGCCAGGACGGGACGAGCTTTCCCGTCGAATACGCCAGCAACCCGATCTGCGATGGCGACCGCATCGTCGGAGCCGTGGTCACCTTCAGCGATATCTCGGAGCGTTTCGAAAAGGAGCGCCTCAAAAACGAGACGATCGTCGCCCTGTCCCAAGCCGAAGTGCTGAAAAACCAGTTCCTCAGCATGGTTTCCCACGAGTTGCGCACCCCGGTCAGCGTCATCCTCAGCTCGGCCAACATCCTCAGCTTCAATCACAGCAGCGCCGGCAACGAGGCCCAGCAACGCCATTTGGAAAAAATCATGCGCAGTTCGCACCGCCTGATGGGCCTGCTGTCCGACCTGCTCGACGCCACCCAGATCGAGGCCGGCACCTTTCGGCTGCACCGCCGGCCGATCCACCTGGTTACCGTCGTCACCGAAGCCCTGGAAAGCATCGAGCACCTGGCGGCCCAGCGGCACCAGCGGGTGGAGCGGGACCTGCCGCTCGAGCTGCCGGAGATCGCCGGCGACCCCGACCGGCTCGTCCAGGTGCTCAGCAACCTCCTGCACAACGCCAGCAAATTCACCCCGACCGGTGGCCTGATCCAACTCAGCGTGGCCATGCACGCCGGCGCCCTGAAGTGCCAGGTGCAGGACACGGGCCGGGGGATTGCCGCCGACAAGGTGCCGCTCCTCTTCCAGCGCTTTTCCCAACTCGATGTGCCGGAACACAGCGAGGGCCGCAGCATGGGCCTGGGCCTGTTCATCGGCAAGGCCCTCGTCGAAGCCCACGGCGGCAGCATCGGTGTGTTCACCCATCCCGGCGCCGGGAGCTGTTTTTGGTTCACCCTGCCGCTCGGCACGCCGCCGTTCAGGCGGGATTAGGCGACCTGCGTCACGATGCGGGACAGGACAAATGTCCCGATCGCATGGTACCTTTGACCCTGACGGCCCTCATATGCGGTGCGTAAACTGGCCGACAGCGGGAGTTTGATAGGACTCAGTGTCTTTCGGATGCCTGCTTCGTTACCGGACGGTTCGCCGTCATTTGGCTGCGGAGACCACTGTGAACACGATCGAATCTTTTAAGGGGCGGCCGGCCGAATTCGCCGGTATTGACGATACGGACCTGCTGTCGGGCAGCCCGGCCGAGATTTTCGGCCTGCTGGCGCTGGACTGGCGGACGATCCTGCAGCGGCTGGACGGTGACGATGCCGTCGCCTTTGATGCCTTCGTGCACGGCAGCGGCCAGTTGCAGGCCACCACCGGCAACCGCGTCGGCACCATCGTCAAGGACTGGGCCATCGAGATGGGCGCCACCCACTACGCCCACTGGTTCCAGCCCCTCACGGGCCAGGCGGCCGAAAAGCACGACGCCTTCCTGACACTGAAGTACGGCAAAGACGGCGCCACCTCCGCCATCGAGGAACTGAAGGGCACGTTGCTCGTCCAGGGCGAGCCTGACGCCAGCTCTTTCCCCTCCGGTGGCCTGCGGGCGACCCATTCGGCCCGTGGCTACACCCTGTGGGACCCCAAGACCCCGCTCTTCATCCGGGAGAGCGGCGGCGCCCGCACCCTGTGCATCCCCTGTGCCTATATCGGCTACACGGGTCACAGCCTGGACCACAAGACGCCCCTGCTGCGTTCGCTGTCCGCCCTGTCCAAGCAAGGCACCCGCTTCCTCAACCTGATCGGCGTCGCCCCGGCCGTCGAGCAGGTCACCGCCAACCTGGGCACCGAGCAGGAGTATTTCCTGATCGACCAGGACCACTTCGATTCCCGCATCGACCTGGTGATGACCGGCCGGACGCTGCTGGGCAACAAGCCCTCGCGCAACCAGCAGCTCGAAGACCACTACTTCGGGGTCATCCCCGCCCGTGTCCAGGCCTTCATGGCCGATGCCGAAGAAGAGCTCTATCGCCTCGGCGTCCCTGTCAAGACCCGCCATTCCGAAGTGGCCCCCTGCCAGTTCGAGCTGGCCCCGATCTTCGAATCGGCCAGCATCGCCGTCGACCACAACGTCCTGACGATGGAAGTCCTCCGCCGGGTCGCCAAGGAACACGGCCTGGTCTGCCTGCTGCACGAAAAGCCCTTCGCCGGCATCAACGGCTCGGGCAAGCACAACAACTGGAGCATGGCCACGAACTTCGGCGAAAACCTGTTGGAGCCGGGCACCACGCCGGAACAGCACAAGCGCTTTTTGGCCGTCCTCTCCGTCGTGCTGATGGCCCTGCACCGGTACGCCGCCGTCCTGCGGGTGACGGTCGCCTCCGCCGGCAACGACCACCGGCTCGGTGCGAACGAAGCACCGCCACCGATCATCTCCGCTTACCTGGGCACGGCCATTGACGAGCTGGTCAAGTCCGGCATGGCCGGTGAAGCGCCCGTGCTGCGCAAGGCCAAGGTCGCCTCGATCACCGACACGATCGATGCCAACTTCGACGCCACTGACCGCAACCGGACGGCGCCGTTTGCCTTCACCGGCAACAAGTTCGAGTTTCGCGCCGTCGGTTCCAGCGACAATTGCGGCTGGCCGATGGCCGTCCTCAACGCCGCCGTGGCCGAGTCCTTCTCGGAACTGTCTGACCGCCTGGAGGCCAAGCTGGCCAATCAGGGCCGGGAAGAAGCCGTGACCTCGCTGATCCAGGACGTCCTGACGGAAGTCCGCAGCGTCTGCTTCGAGGGCGACGGCTACAGCACCGAGTGGCACGAAGAGGCCGCCCGCCGTGGGCTGCCGATCCTGCGCAACACGCCGGAGTCGCTGGCCGTCCTCCTGGATCCCAAGCTGACCGACTTCCTTGCCAAGCAAAACGTGCTGTCGCACGAAGAATTGTCCGCCCGTTACGAGATCCTCGCCGAGCGGTACGTCAAAGCCCTGGAGATCGAGGGCCTGACGATGGCCGAGATGGCCACCACGGCCATCCTCCCGGCCGTCGAGGCACAGTTGGCCATCTCGGCCGGCACCGCCCGTGACTGCGACAAGGTCGGCATCCAGCTGGGCAAGGGGCTGCGCAAGCGCCTCGAGTCCTTCGCCGCCCTGGCCGACTCGGTCTACAACCAGACCGAAGCCCTGACGGGCGTCCTCGACACCCTGCACGAGGGCCATGACGCCGCCGCCATCATGGCGACGGTGGCCGGCTCGCTGATCCCGGCGATGTCGGCTTTGCGGACCACCTGCGATGCCGCCGAAGCCCAGATCGCTGACGACCTCTGGCCGATCCCGAAGTACGTCGACATGCTGTTCCCGTCGGCCTAGGCCGCCAGCGATAGCCAAAAGAACTGGCCGGGGGGGCCGGG
>JACMPN010000549.1 GCA_014377495.1 Candidatus Sericytochromatia bacterium | reverse complement strand
TATATCCAGTCCTGGCTGGGACAGGCCGACCTGTGCCGCACCGGCATGCAGCCCGATACCGCCCGCCTGCTCCAGGCGAGTGGCATCAACGATGCCCCCAGCCTGGCCCGTTACTTTGCCCCGCTGGACAAGCTGGCCCTCTACGGCACGATGACGGCGAACGCCGTCCAGTTCGGCTATCGCCTGCCGCCTTTCAATGAGTTCGCCGCCAACATCGATAAGGCACAGACCCTCCCCTACGCCATCCGCTGGTAATCGGTGGGTCTGGGGCGGTCCATGCCGGCCGCCTGCCCGTAAAAACCCGGCTAAGGTCCGCCAAGGACCTGTCGCCGGGTTTTTGCGGGCATCCGACTCAGCCTGAACCACCGCAGACCCACCGATTTGGTGCCGCTGTGCACACCTGAGTTTCTTTTTATGCGCTGCATAATTGCCTGTGAGGGCGTTTTGGTGCGGCGGAGCGGGACTTGGGCCGGGGAACGGCCTCCCATTGACGGTATAGTGGATGGGTTACGGGTGTTGAGAATCGATAGGGTAGCATGCGCACCATCTTGTATACAGGCAAGGGCGGGGTCGGCAAGACGACCATCAGTGCCGCCACAGCGCTGCGGTCGGCACAGCGGGGCCATCGCACGCTCGTCATGAGCACGGACATGGCCCATAGCCTGGCGGACTCGCTGGGCACGCCTTTGGGCTCCGAGCCGACCCTGATCGCCGAAAACCTCTGGGGCCAGGAAATCAACGTCCTCGACGACATCCGCAAGTATTGGGGCGAGGTGCAGGGCTATCTGGCCGGACTGCTGATCACCCGGGGCTTTGACGACGTCGTTGCCGACGAGATGGCCGTGCTGCCCGGCATGGAGGAGCTCTGCTCCCTCATGCACCTCAACGAAAAGAGCAAGCAGGGGCTCTACGACGTGATCATCTGCGACATGGCGCCCACCGCCGAGTCCGTGCGCCTGCTCAGCCTGCCGGATATCATCGACTGGTACGTCAACAAGGTGATGACCCTCTCCAAGACGGCCGGCGGCATCCTCGCCCCCATCCTGAAGACGGCGATGATCCTCCCGGGAGGCACGGTCGTCGGCGCCATCCAGGACCTGCTCAGCAAGATCGACGGACTCAAGGAGCAACTGTCCGATCCCGAGCAGACCAGCATCCGCCTGGTCCTGAATCCGGAAAAAATGGTCATCAAGGAAGCCCAGCGGGCCTTCACCTACCTGAACCTCTTCGGGTACAACGTCGATCTGGTCGTCTCCAACCGCATCTTGCCCCCCACCCTGGAAGGCAGCTTCTTCCATCGCTGGCGCGAACAGCAGAACCACTACCGGGACGAGGTGACGGCCGCTTTTGCCCCCGTGCCGATCCTCGAAGTGCCCCTGATGGAGCAGGAGATCGTCGGCCTGGAGATGCTCGGCCGCATCGCCGATGAACTGTTCCCGGAGCAGGATCCGGCCGAGATCTTCTATACAGGCCAGTCGCACCGCATCTACAAGGAAGACGGCAACTTCTACTTCGAAATGAAGCTGCCCTTCGTCGACAAGACGGCCTTCAATCTCCTGAAAAAAGGCGACGAACTGATCGTCGAGGTCGGCAACATCCGCCGGGACATCATCCTCCCCCGGGCCTTGGCGCACCTGCAGCCGGGCGGGGCGACCCTGGAAAACGGCCTACTCAAGGTCAAATTCCCCCCGGCCTGACCAAACGCCGAAAAGGGCGACAGCGACTGAGCTGGCGCCCTTTTTGTGCGATGGGACCTAGTTGGGGATGATGCTCTCCGTGAACCAGTTCTGGAAATCCCAGAAGACGGGACGGCCATCGAGCAGGGCCATGTCCAGGAAATCACCGAGAGAGTCGGCCTCGGCCATGCCGAGTGCCAGGAAGTCCTGGATCTCAGGCAACATCTCGAAGCGCAGGTTGACGGTCTCGGTATCGCTGACGGTGTCACCTCCCGTTGGCAGGCCGGTGATCGGCCCGATCCGGTTGAACACGGCGCCGGGCACGTTGAGGATGTCCAGATAGACATTGTCCAGCGTCCCGTCCGGCCGCTTGTAGAGGTGCAGGGTCAGTTCCTCGAATCGGATGTCGCCGGCGTCGTCGACATCGAATCCAATGTTTTCGCCATCAAGGCTATAGGTCTCGTGCGTCAGGCCCGTCTCTGTGTCCAAAAATGCCGTCGGCGCTTCCAACAGCACGTATCCGAGGGGCTTTTCCATGATTGTATTGCTCACTGTTCGTTCCCTTTCCCGGTCCTAGACGCTGATGGGGGATGTCGGCTTGGGCGGGCCGCCCACGATCAGGTCGGGGACCTGTTCGGCTTGCCGCCCGATCGCTTCGGACTCGTCCGAGACGACGAGGGGCCCACGGGTCGGGGCCTGTCTCGTCGGTGCCGGCAGGGGGGGGGGGGGGGGGATGTCCTCGGCGTGGCCCGAGACGGGGCTGGGCTTGTGCAGCGGCGGTGCCATGACCGTGTTGGGGCCGACCACTTCTGTGTAGGGGCCTTCTTCGCTGGTGGCCTTCATGTAGACCTTGGCACTGACGGAGAC
>JACMPN010000548.1 GCA_014377495.1 Candidatus Sericytochromatia bacterium | reverse complement strand
GCAAATCCGGGCGATCACCGGGCCTTTGGCCTCTGGCCCTGGGTCCATCTGGAACTGTGGGCCCAGACGTTCATGGATCCAGTGGCACCTGCCCCGGTGAGTCTGTCATCCCCTGCCGTCATGTCCTAAGAGACCATGCCGGCGCAGGCCGCAAACCCATCTGGCGGCCTAGGCCCGAATGGTCAGACGGTCCAGCAAACCGGCCAGTTGAGCAGTGCCATGCTGTCGGGTATAGGGTGCCAGGGCGGCTTCCGGCACCGACCACGGCAGGCTGCCGGTCTGTTGCCATGTGGTGAACCAGGCGTCCAGGCGTGCGGCCAGGCCGGCTGCGTCGGGGGCTGAAAACCCGGCGCCAGTTTCGGTCAACATCCGGCATACGGCCTCGTCGGGATCGCCCTGGCAGAGGATCGGTCGACCTGCCCCGAGATAATCGTAGACTTTGGCGCTGAACCAGCCCTGCCGGTTCGGGCCCAGCCAATGCACCAGCAACAACACGTGCGCCCCACACTGATGGGCAAGGATCGTCTGAGGATCGACAGGCGGGCAGACGCGAATCAGATCGCTGATGCCCAATGAGGCCGCCAACTGGACCAGATCGGGCTGTTCAGAACCATAAAGGTAGAACAAGGCCTGGAATTGCCGGGCATCCAGCCGGTGTCGCGCATGCAGTTTGGCGACGGCCTCCAGAAATGGACGGGGATCCTGATGCCGACCATGCAGTTTGCCGGAATACAGGACGGTGAAAGGCGCATATGCCGTAGGCTCGGTCTTAGCTACCGCTTCCGGATCGAACCCGTTCGGAATGACCACCTGTTCGGCGGGGCCCGGCTGCAGCAACTGCCGTTCCGCGGCGATCCAGTCGGCGGAAACGGTGGTCAGGCCATCGGCCCGGTTCAGGAGTCGTCGTTCCCAGGCCCGCATCAGGGCAAGTTTCCAGGGCGGGCGGGCCCGGAAATGGTCGAGGCTCCACAGGTCCCGCATGTCGGCGACCCAGGGCACCTGAAAATCCCGCTGCAGGCGGTGAGCGATCAGATGAACCGTTTCGGGCGGTGAGGTACTGACGATGGCATGGATGTCCCCTTGGGCGAGACGTTGCCGGGCGGCCGCCACGGCAGGCCCGTACCAGGGCCAGAGATCGTCCGGTGTCGCCAGGATTTCGGTGGCGAGCCGCTTCCAGGCCGGCACCGGTTGCCGTGGACGTTGCGGTGCTGGGGCCGCTAGAACGGTCGGTTGCGGGGTCGCCGCAGGCTGCCGCCGCCAGGTCTTGAAGGGCACAGGCAAGACCTCGACGCCGGGCAGGTCGCCGAGGGCCGGATCGCACTGGATCTGACTGGGGGCACCTTCCGGTGTGAGGACGACCACTTCCCAGCCGTAGCGCGGCAGAAAGGTGGCCCACTTCCACGGCCGGGTCAGCCCGACGCCGGCCCGTGGCGGCCAATTGTAGGTGATCAGGAGCAGGCGTTTCACCGCCGGTGTCACTCGCCCCGGATCACGGTTTGCCGGCCGTTTCGGCCAGTCCCACGCCGACATTGCTGGGGCAGAACTTGCAGGGTTCGGGCAAGGGGGCCTTCTCATCGAGGAACATGCGGCGCATGCCGGCGAAGAACTTGTTGTTCCACAACCCCTCGTCGAGGGCGTGGCCGTGGCCTTTCATCTTCAGCAGCATCATCGAGCAACTGTTGACGTTGCCTTCTGCATCGACCCGGAGCTGGGTATGGTGGATATCACAGCGCTTTTGGCCAGTGAAACGCTCCAGGAGGGGCGGCGGCATGACTCGCCGACGGAACCAATCAGGCTGGGCCTCCATGGTCTGCTGGAGGTAGGCGACAATCTCCGTGTGGTCCGTAAAGATGGCGCGGTCGTTGGCATGGCCTCCCTCGAAGGGCGTGTGCAGGAAGTTGCAGAGGAAAACCTTGTCGGCCTGCAGCGTCCGTGCCAGCTCGAGCATCGCCGGCAGATGCGTGTAGTTGTCCCGATCGAGGATGAAGCTGATCTTTACCTGAAAGGACGAGCCACGGGCGTTGCGGGCCCGGATCAACTTTTCGACGTTGCGGCGGATCTTGTGGAACGTGTCTTCGCCCTGGTCAGTCAGCCGGTGAAACTCGGCCGCATCGTGACCGTTCAGGCTGATGGTGATGCCCGACAGGTGGGAGTCCAGCAGTTTGTCGACAAACTTGTCGATGATCACGCCGTTCGAGAAGGTCTTGACGATCATATGTTTTTCGACGGCCGCGTACTCGGCAATCTTGAACAGGTCCGGATTGAGCAGGGGCTCACCGCCGCCGATGAGGTCCAGGCTCAGGGGCGTGTCGTAGCGGTCGACCACCTGCTTGAAGAGGTCGATGCCGATGGCGCCCACTTTTTCCTGCTTGAAAGGGTATTTTTCCGGCATGAGCGGCGAGTGCGTGTGGCACATGACGCACTTCAGGTTGCAGGCTCCCGTTGAGACCAGCGACATGCGAATCGGTTCAAATGTGGCAATGTTCTCCGGCTTGTGGGTCAGATATTTCCAGAAATTAGCCTTCTGCCGTTTTGTGTGGGGTTCGTTGTAGAGTCCCCAGATCTGTTGCAACTGCTGTATCTTCAGCTTAAACATCAGGCACTCCTTGCAATATCCGCCCCATCCGTGGCAGGTTGGATGGTTTTAAATCTAACAGTTTTGGTTATCTTTCACAATGCCGGCTCACGACGGTGCCGGCAGCCAACTGCGGCCCGAGGCGAGGCAGGCTTCGACGACGTGATGCTGGTGCCGTGTCGTTTCGTCGTCGGCGAGCAGGACCAGTTCCGGGGTGTCGGTGTCGAGGACGTCCTGGATATCCTCGGGGCCGGCGATGCGGACGACCTTGACCCCATCCCCGTCCAGGCGTTGCAGGACGCCCAGACCGGCCGCCCCGCTGCCGATGATCGCCACCCGCAACGGGGGACGGGACAGCGGCCACCAGGCGAAGACTTCCCGCCACAACGGCACGGCGTACCGGTCCGCTTTGATCAGCAAATAGGTGGCCAAGGTGCTGAAACCGAGCAAATCCAGGCTGATGCCCGATGACAGGGGTGACAGCGTCAGCAGGATGCCGGTCAGGCCATGGGCTGCCAACACGAGCCCACCGAGATACAGCGAGTCCCGTGACGAGACGCCCGGCCAGGGCCGCCGATACACCCCTCCCACGCGGAAGGTGGCG
>JACMPN010000547.1 GCA_014377495.1 Candidatus Sericytochromatia bacterium | reverse complement strand
TGGGCCTCCGCACTGGCCCTGACCAGCGGGTCGGACGATGCCCGCATCGTTTTCGCCACGTCGGACTTTGCACGACCATTGGCAATGGCGATCAGGCTGCTCGGCAAAATCGCCCGATCCGCCACTTCGGGGCAGTATACGAACGTGGGATCGACCTTCTCCGCCTGGCCCGCAAAGCGCATCAGGCAGTCATACGCAGGCTGGAAATTGCCCTGGGTATCGCCCGACTTCAGAGCGCCGGCGTGCGCATCGGTGAACGCTGTCCACAGGTGCCGCAACTCCACCAAGGCGGCGACTTTAGCCGGCGCATTGACCCGTGCATGGGCAATTTTGCGATCCAGATGACGCACCACGTCGGCTTGGTGCGTCGGTATCCCGACGCCCTCCACGAACGCACCCAGAACGGCACTCTGCTGGGCATCCGCCATCGGGACACCCTTGTGGGTGACACTGGCATGGACGGCACGTTGGGCCGGAGAGGATAGGTTGGTGTTCGTCAGCAACTCCGTCAACATCAGGGCCTCACCCAAATCCGATCTGGGGTTCAGCGTGCCTTTGGCGAGCGCCGTTTCCAGGAACTTGACCGGGACCTTCGTGGCGGTACCGCCGACGTTGATGACGAAGTTATCCGCCACCCGGGAGATCGCCAGCGGCGGTGAGTCCTGCCTGTCCTTGATGAACTGATCGGCATCCCCCTGGGTCTCAACAGGCTTCAAGGCAATGACATTGGCGCCGTCAGTCACCACCCGTGGCTGGAATGCCAGGGTGATGACGGTTTTGTCGACAACTTTGCTTTCGGTGACCGCCTCCGGCACAAGCACCTTGGGGGCCACCCCCACAGGCGGGGTCAGGCTGACCAGTGGCCGTGCTTCCAGGTGATGCGCCTCCATGGACGCCATGGAGCCCCCGCCATTGCGAATACCGCCTGATGAGTCCTTCATGGAATACTCCTCGGATCAACGTCGAGACCGGGATCCCGGACGGCCATTGCACGAACTGCTGGGAACCGCTTTGCCCGGGTGCAGGGTTACGCACAACCGACACACGCAAGGCGACACCTTGATCATAATAACCTGCCCGACCGCTTGCTCAAAAGGGATACATCACACCGCCACTGCGCTTCGCAGGTCTTCCGGCCGCCGGTCACGGCGTTGCCGACGGTCAACTCAAGGCCGTGGCGGCAGACCCTGCGGACGGTCACCCTCCCCACCGGCCGGCAGGGTCGGCCGGTTCGTCACCCGCTGGATGGCCGCACTCAGCCAGACCAGCAATCCGGCCAAAACCCACAAAAAAACGGCGAGCCCTGCCAACAGCGCGTACAGGACCCAATCCAGCGACTCGTTACCGGCGATGTCGGAAACCTGCGGCCGCCCGGCGACGTAACGCACCGTGATCGGCGTTGAAGGCCGGTTGCGCCGGTAGGTCGCCTGATCGACCAATCGCTCGCTGATGATCCGGTCAGCCGCCGGGGCGCCAGGGGCCGAAGGGGCGCCGGGGATCATCGGGCGAAAGCCGTAGCGCACGTAATAATCGGTCAGCGAGCGGCCTTTGCTGCCGGTCCGGGCGTCAAAGTGCTGATCCAGGACCATGCCCGGCACCGTGGCGATCTCGGCCCGCCATAACGTCTCGTGGACGATGACGTGGCCGGACAACGTCGTGGCGGCATGATAGCCGGCGAGGGTGCCGCCGCCGGCAAAGGCCAGGGCGAGCCACCAGAGGATGCGGCAGATGAGCGCCGCATTCCGCCGCTGTTGCTGGGGCAGGTCCGGCCTCACGGTTTGGCCGGCGGCCCCGTCAGCGTCACCTTGGCCTTGGCGATCTGGCCGGCCCGGACGAGGGTGATCGTCACCGTGTCGCCGACCTTGTGGGAATCGATG
>JACMPN010000546.1 GCA_014377495.1 Candidatus Sericytochromatia bacterium | reverse complement strand
GCGATGCCCTCACCTACAGCTGGTCGGCACCGAGCGGCGGTTCGTTCACGGGCAGCGGTGCTTCGGTCACTTACACCGCCCCCGCCGCACCCGGCATCTACGCGATCACCTGCACAGTCGACGACGGCAAAGGGGCGACAGCCACGGGCAGCACGTCGGTCACCGTCACGGCCGGTGGTGGCGGTGGCACGGGCACGGCCCAAGGCAACGTCTCCTTCGGCACCGTACCGAGTGCAGCGGTCAAGCGGGTGACCGTCTCGCCGGCCACTGTGACAATCAATCCCGGCGATCCCGTGACCATTACCGCCACGGGACTGGACAATCCCGGCAATGCCGTGGCATCCGTCTGGAACTGGTCGCAGGTCGGGACGACGGCCATTTCGCCCTGGCGCGGCACGTTCGATCAGGGAACCACCGGCACTGTCGCCTCCTGGCGGACCTTCGACGGCCGCACCGATCCCGGCCCCGTCACGATCACGGCCCGCTCAGCGAACAACCAGACGGCCTCAATGGTCGTCATGGTGGCCAACAAGGCCCCGGTAATCTCCACGATCACGCCGGCCGCCACGTGTACGGTCGCCCGCAACGTGCCCCTGAACTTCCACGTCGTCTTCCATGACGCCAATGGTGACAACAACACAGTGTCACCCCCGACCCTGACCCCGAACACCAACCACGGGGGGTATGGCCAGGGCTGGAGCGGACCGGACTACAACGGTGACATGACCGTCGATGTCAACATCAACAGCTTTACGGCCGCTGGCACCAAGACGCTTTCGTTCTCCAACAGCGACGGCACCAACACCACGTCCGTGACGTGGAACATCACGATCCTTTAGAGGCTATATGCGCATGTTGCTTGCTTCCCGGACCCTGCTGGCGGCCACACTCGTGCTGGCCGCCTGCGCGCCGCTGCCCCTGCAGGCCGGTCGGGACGGCATCGTGCCCATCGAGCTCGGCAGCGCCCTGAAGCCGGGCCTGCAGACGGGTTTCCGCACCCAGGCCTACGACGTCGCCGACGTCTACAACGCCAACGTCAGTGTCACGGGCCCCGGCATGGCGTCACCCGTCAACGCCACCGGCAACCCGATCGCCATGCCGAATGGGCAAGGCAGTGCCGTCGCCCAGGTCGTCGTGCCCACCGGCAATAATCGGGTGATCACCGCTGCCGGCCTGAACACGGCCGGTGGCGCCCTGGCCAGCTGGATCACCGTCAAGGGTGTGACGAACGTGGCCGCCGGCGTCAATCCGGCCGTCAGCGTCAACTGGACGACCACTCCCACGGCGCGGGTCATCGAAGCCCTCATCGCCGCCGGTTCACCGTTCGCCGCTACCGTCAACGCCGCCCAGATCCAAACTCTCGTCAATCAGATCACCGTCCCTGTCGGCGGCGGTGCCAGCTTCACGGTGCACCCCTCGCGGGTCGACGCCACGGTGATCGCCAACGCCATCATCGCGGCCGGCGGCTCGGTGCCGGGCTCACCCCCGTCCGGCTCGACCATCAGTGCCGGCACGATCAGCGGCACCATTGCGGGTTTGGTCCTGAATCAGACGGCCAGCGTCGTCGCCAACGATCCCGGCTCGGCGCCGGTGACCACGAATACCAGCGGGGCGTACACCATTTCCGGCGTCACGCCCGGCGCCGGTATCGCCGTGCGGGCGACGACCTTTTTCACCGACGACGTCACGACGACGACGACCGTCTCGCCCGGCGGCAACGGCCCGGCAAGCGCCACGTTGGCACCGCTGCACTACGTCACCCGCAGCCTGTATAGCAACGGTCCGATCGCCAATGCCGTCATGCGCTGGTCGCGCATGCCCATCCAGATCCTGATCGTCCAGCCCAGCAACCCGGCCGGCATTGGCTGGAATACCGATCATAAAACGGCTTTTGCCGAAGCCCTGGCCCGCTGGACGAACCAATTGGGGGATTTGATCTCCTTCAACGTGACGACGGTTTTTGACAACGACGGCTCCCTGGCGGCCAAAAAGGCGGCTTCCGACATCTGGGTGGACTGGGTCAACAACTTCGGCGACGGTCGCCTGGGATACGCCCAAGCCCAATTCAGCTATTGCGGCAGCTGTAGCCCCATGTCCAATGACCTGGCGGTACACATCCAGTTGGGGATCACAACGACCGCCGGGCCGCTACCCGATTACAGCTACCGGGGCGTGGCCACCCACGAGTTGGGCCATGCGCTGGGCAGTCTCGGCAATGCGTCGACGAACGGGCACAGCGATCTGGAAACCGACAATATGTACTTTTCGACCGACCCTTATTTCCCGATCAACCTGATCCCGGTGTTACGTGACTACAAGACGATGCGTCTGCTCTACTCGTCGCCCGCCGACATCACCCGCAGCTGATGGGCCCGATTCGGCTCCGGGTTTGGCCCATCGGCTGCTTGGTCAGTCTGGCCCTGATGGGCTGCCCAGGCGGATCGGAAATGGTCGTCGCCGGGAACTTCCGGGCGATACACCCCGTGATGCCCACGGTCGCCCCCGGTGCCTCGGCACCTTCGCTGCCACCCGCCAAGCCGATCGTCACGCCCACGACAGCCGCTCCGTCGGTGGTGCCCAGCGTCCAGGCCTCCGCACGCACCGTCATCGTGGGTCCGGCAGGTCCGGATGGCCCCACCGGCGGCGGCGGGGGTGGCGCTATCCCGACCGGTCCTGCGGCCACGGCCACACCCCCGCCGCACGTCATCGTGGTGGCCACGCCCGTGACATCCCTGCCGCCCGTCGTCGTGCCCGTGGCACCGGCCCCGGGATCCACCATCGGTGCCCGGATCCTGATGGTCAGCAACGCCTCGGGGAACCAGGAAATCTACAGCGCCGACCCGACCGGGGCGAATCCCACCCTCGTGACGACCGACAGCAGCAACGACATTTTTCCCAGCTTCAGCGGCGATCGGAGGCTGATCACCTGGTGCTCGGACCGGGGCGCCAACATCTACGCCATTTATACCGCCTGGGCGGATGGCTCCCACGTCCTGCGCCTGACCTTCGGGACCCTGGCCAACACCCAGCCGGTCTTTTCCCCGGACGGCAGCAAGATCGCCTACGTGCGCTGGACCGGCGCAGGGACCTCCGTCATCGCCGTGATGAACCGGGACGGCACCAACCAGGTAGCCGTCACCCCCGATGGCGGGCAGGCCTTTTCGCCAGCCTGGTCCCCCGACGGCGCACAGTTGCTCTTCGGTTCGAACCACGCCACGCCGGGGATCCCGGTGCTGTACCGGATGCCGGCCGCAGGCGGGACACTGACCGCCCTGACCCAGGTGAACGGGGCCGACTACCCGATCGGTAAGACGGCGTGGTCACCGGATGGGACCCGCATCGCCTTTGCAGCCAACATCGCCAACCGTGGTCTCGGGATCACGCTGATCAACGCGGATGGCACCAACCGCACCGAATTGAGCCACAATAACGATACGGATCCCGTTTGGAGTCCGGACGGGACCAGCCTTTTGTTTACGACCCTTGCCACCGGGTCGAGCCAACTCGCCCGCATGAACGCCAATGGCACCGGCGTTGCCGTTTTGACCTCAGGACCGTTCACCTATGCCCAAGCCTCCTGGTAGCCCCTATCCCACCTTTCTCGCCCAGCTCGGCATCGAGCTGACGAACCGGTGCAATCTGGCTTGCGTGCAGTGCCTGCGGACGGACCTGAACAACCCGCCCCTGGATTTCCCCTTTGACCTGCTGGAGTCGCTGATCCTCCAGGCCAAGCCGTTTGGGGTCAACCACATGGCGTTTACGGGCGGCGAGCCGACACTGTATCCCCGTTTCCTCGACGTGATCGATCTGCTGGCCAAGTATGGCTGGGGCTATCACTTTGTCACGAACGGCTCCAAATTCCCCGACATGCTGCCGGACCTGCTCGTCCCCCATCGCTGGGCCGCCTTTCAGGGCGTCGCCTTCAGCCTGGACGGCGCTACCGAGGAGACCCACGACCGCAACCGTGGCAAAGGCTCTTACCTCCAGGTGATGAAGGCCATGAGCCTGTGTGCGGCAAAGGGCGTGCCGTACTCGCTGCAGATGGTCGTCAACCAGTGGAACCGCCACGAACTGGAAGCCATGGCCCTTTTGGCCAGCCACTTGCAAGCATCTCGGCTGTTCTACACCTACCTGCAACCCACCCCGGCCGGGGTCGACGCCGGTCTCTGTCTGACCCCGCCCGAGTGGAAACAGGTCGGCGAAGAGGTCGACCGCCTGATGGCAACCTTCAAGGTGACCATCCTCAAATCCGCCGGGCACTATTACCCGCATCCGCTGTATCAGTGTCAGACGATGCAGTTCCAGAGCTTCAACATCAACTACCAGGGCGAATTCACCTTCTGCTGCCAGCTTTCGGGCTTCAACGACCAGGGGCTTTCCGCTAAAAATTCTCGCGATTTCGTGGCTGATCTGAAAGTGACTCCCTTTGCCGATGCGTACCAGCATTTCGTGAAAATGGTCCACGGTCTCAATGCGTATAAAGCCGAAAAGGTCGCCAAGGGTGACTTCCGCTTCATCGACTCCTTCCCCTGCCATTTCTGCGAGCGGTACTTCGGCAAGCTCGACTGGATGAAAGACCATGCGGACCATCCCTGGGCCCCCAGCACCGATCCCGCCCATCTCCCCGCCTGACCACCTTCTCCGGCTGATCGCCCGCGGAGAGACACCTGAGTCGCAGGATTGGCCGGCCATCATCTTTGCCGCCACCCACCTGCACCTCCTGCCCCTCCTCGCCCCTTGGCGGGAATCGGTCGGGATGCCCAAAGCCGGTACCCAGGCGATCAAAGGTGCGCTAAGACAACAAACCGCCGCCACCGCATTACGACTGGCCGTAGCCGACCGGTGCATCCGGCAATTGGCGGAAATCGGCATCGCCACTCGGCTCCTCAAAGGGGCGGCCACCTGCCAGGATGCACACGACGAGCAAGGGGCCCGCCCCTTCGGCGACATCGACCTGCTCGTCCGTCGTACACACCTGGCGACGGCGGCAGCCCGGCTCACCGAGGCCGGATGCCAACAACTGGGCCCAACCTACTCCCGGGAAATGCTCGCCGATGCCCATGTCCTGCATCACGAGCCGGGCTCGCCGCTGCCGGCGCATCACCACTGGCAACCGCTCGTCAGCCCGGAAGGCGTCACTGTCGAATTGCATTGGACCCTCGGCGATGGCCAGGCCGACATCGGTGGTGATCCGGCACAGTGGTGGGGGCCCGGCATGTCGCTGCCGATCGGCACGGCGCTCGCCTGGCCGGACCGGGTCTGGCACGCCCTGCTGGTCATCGACCGCCGCAAGTCCTGGGACGCCGTGCTGCCGACCATCACCGATCTGCGGGCCCTCTGCGGCGATGACCGGCCGACCGACTTCGGTGGTTTGGCCCTCAGACTGCATCAGCCGTCGTATCGGAATCTGGCCATGCGCACACTGTGGGCGCTGGAAAGCATTGGCGCTGCCTGGGCGGGTGGGGTCATCGAACACCTGGGCCTGTCTGCGGCAGCGGACGACGCTTACGCCGAGATGAAACCCGACGGACCGGACCTTTGGCGTCGGCGTCTTGCCCTGTTACGCAGCTTCCCCCATGTGACCCTGTTCATCGGGTTGGGCTGGTGTGCCTGGCGTCATCCGGCCCGGTTGCAAACACACCCGCTGCCCGAGGCGCTCGCCGCCTTGCAGTTGCCGCAACACTGGCACGGACAGGTATCCCGGGATGAGGTTTTGACCTATGTCGGCTATTGGGTGAGCCGCCGTTGGATCCGTAAGCCCAGTTATTGCCTGCAACGATCTGCCTTGTTGTTTGCGGGCCTGACGGCGATCGGCGAGTCCTGCACGATCGTCTTCGGCCTGGATGAAGCGGCACCCGCCGTCCACGGACATGCCTGGGTCGAACGGGACGGTGAACCGTTTCTGGAGGATCCCCTGCTGATCGGGGGGATGGTGGAAACCTACCGGTTCACGTCCTGACTCTCTGACGGATCGCGGCCCATCGGCCGGCGCAGGCGATCCTGATGCCCGAGAGGCTAGCTCCCCTGCAAAGGGCTAACGTATACTTTTGCTCATGTCCACGTCATCACCCAAGTACATTTTCATCACCGGCGGCGTCGTCTCGTCCATCGGCAAAGGGATCGTCGCCGCCTCGCTCGGCCGCCTGCTGAAGGGCCGGGGCCTGCGGGTCTCGATCCTCAAGCTCGACCCCTACATCAACGTCGATCCCGGCACGATGAGCCCCTACCAGCACGGCGAGGTCTTCGTCACCGAGGACGGGGCCGAAACCGATCTGGACATCGGCCATTACGAGCGCTTCATCGATGCCGATCACAGCCGGGCCAACAACGTCACCTCCGGCGCCATCTACCTGAACGTCATCACCAAGGAACGCCGGGGCGACTACCTCAGCGGCACCGTGCAGGTCATCCCGCACATCACCAACGAAATTAAAGACCGGATCAGCCGGGTCGCCGATCAGGGCGTCGACGTCGTCATCACGGAGATCGGCGGCACGATCGGGGACATCGAGGGCCTGCCTTTCATCGAGGCCATCCGCCAGTTCCGCAAGGACGTCGGCAAAGAAAACGTCATCTACGTCCACGTCACCCTCGTCCCCAGCCTCAAGGCCGCCGGCGAACTGAAGACCAAGCCCACCCAGCACAGCGTCAAAGAGCTGCGTTCGCTGGGCATCCAGCCCGACTTCCTCGTCTGCCGGACCCAGGACGAGCTGACGACGAGCGTCATCGAAAAGCTCTCGCTTTTCTGCGACATCGACAAAGAAGCGGTCATCGCCTGCCCCGACGTCGCCTCGATCTACGAAGTGCCCCTGATGCTGGAAAGTCAGGGCATGGCCGATCTGGTCCTGCGCCGGCTCGCCCTGCCTGAAGCGGCCGCCAATAACGGCACCTGGCAGACGATGGTCGAAAACCTCTACCGGCCCAAGCCGACCGTGACGATCGCCGTCGTCGGCAAGTACGTCGCCCTGCCTGATGCGTACATCAGCGTCACCGAAGCCCTGCGCCACGCCGGGCTGGCCGTCGGTGTCGACGTGCAGCTCAAGTGGGTCCACGCCGACGAGGAAATCGAGCCGAAGGGCGCCGAACCCTATCTCGCCGATGTGGCAGGGTTGGTGGTCCCGGGTGGTTTCGGGCCGCGGGGCATCGAAGGCAAGATCGCCGCCATCCGCTGGGCCCGCAAGCACCAGTTGCCCTTTTTGGGGCTCTGCCTGGGGATGCAGGTGGCGGTCATCGAGTTTGCCCGCTATGCCTGCAACCTCGACGGGGCAAATTCCTCCGAGATCGACCCCAGCACGCCCTACCCCGTCATCGACCTGATGCACGACCAGGCCGACGTCGTCGAAATGGGCGGCACGATGCGCCTGGGCAACTACCCCTGCCACCTCGTCGACGGGACCAAGGTGCAGACCCTGTACGCCCAGGACCGGATCGGCGAACGTCACCGCCACCGGTACGAGTTCAACAACCGCTACCGGGAGCGCCTCGAAGCGGCCGGTCTGCGTATCGCCGGCACGTCACCGGACGGGCGCCTGGTCGAGATCATCGAGTTGGCCAACCACCCCTACTTCGTCGCCAGCCAATTCCATCCGGAATTCAAATCCCGGCCCAATCGGCCGCACCCGCTTTTCTTCGGGCTGGTCCAAGCCGCTGCCCGCCGTGCAGGAGTCCTTGGCGATGAGGTGATCGCAACATGAGTATCAGCCCCGAGCTGCAGCGCGCCCTGCTCGCCGCCGCCCATGAAGCGGCCGCAGCGTCTTACAGTCCCTATTCGAACTTCCCTGTGGGGGCAGCTTTGTACCTCGGTGATGACGCACCGCTGGTCCTGGGCTGCAACGTCGAAAACGCCTCGTTCAGCATGACGCTGTGTGCCGAGCGCACCGCCATCGTCAAAGCCGTCTCCGATGGGCACAGGGCCAATATGCGGGCCATCGCCATCGTCGCCACGAAGACCCGGCCCTGCTTTCCCTGCGGCGCCTGCCTACAGGTGATGCGGGAGTTCGCCCCCGAGATCCTGCTGATCTTCGAGGATGCCCAAGGCGATCCCGTCGTGCACGCCCTGTCGGAGATGCTGCCCTTTTCCTTCTCGAACCAGGACCTGCCGCAGTAAGTCGGTTTGTCTTGGATCCCACCGGCACCCGTCAGAGGCGCGAATTCCGTGAAGAAATGTCAAACCGAGCCCCAGCCGGGTTAGAATAAGCTCTCGTGGCACATGCTACGGCAAAGGAACCGCCCCGCCCATGCATGTCAAAACCCTCTCTGTGGTTTCCGCTGTCCTGGCCTGCCTGAGCTGCACGCCGCTGCTGGCCCAGTCCCAAGCCAATCCTCAGCCGGGGACCCGGGTGT
>JACMPN010000545.1 GCA_014377495.1 Candidatus Sericytochromatia bacterium | reverse complement strand
GGGCCGCTTCCTCGCGCCGAACCGAATCACACGCACATGATCGCCGTGCTCGTGAGTCAGCCAGATGGCGCTGACCTGATGTGGCTCGATGCCCCGCCGCTGCATGGCGGACGCCAGGCCGAGACCGCTGAGGCCGGCATCGATGAGGATCACCGTCTCACCGTCCCGGATAAGCGTGGCGTTGCCGGAGCTTCCGCTGGCCAGGGTGCAGATTTCCATGGGCCCCAGACTAGCAGAGGAAACTCCGGCCTCCTACCTCTTGTTTGACCGACGGCCGTGTTACGATGCGCCAATGCCTACGTTTAGTCGGGTGCATGTTGCGCTGGCGAATGCCCCCTCCGGTATCCACCGCCTCGTCCTGATCTTCAGCGGTCCGCAGAAGATCCAGAAGGTCCTGGAAACATCTCCTGGCGCGACGCCGGCCGAAGTGACCTTCGAGTTGCCCAACGGCCTCTATTCCGTGATCGTCTGGTTCACGGTTGGCTCCCAGGTCTATTTGAGCAACAGCCCCGTCCCCCTGCATCTTCCCGAGCAACTGTCGGTGACGGTCGATTTGGCCCAGAGCCATCCCGACGACATCGAGGGCAGCAACCTCTGATCTCGGGGCTTTTCTGAGCCCTCGGGCAGCAGGACAGGATGTCCACGGCAGCGCTGACCCGCTGGTCGCAGACTCCGTCGTACTGGAATCCCGGGCCCTGGCTGTCTGCCGTCCGGTGCCTCATTCCGGCAAGTTCGCTGCAGTCCCAGATGCAGCACCTGCCTTTCGACGCCCTGAAGGCGGTCCCGTGCACTTTGTCGTACGGCCCCCCGACAGGCTGAATCGGTGTGAGTCAGGGGCGGTGGCGGTTTTCCGGAAACCTGAATCAGCGTGCCGGGGCGGCCCTCATCCATAGGGCGTCTCGGCGGTTGGGTTATAATGCCCGGGCATGACACCTTTTGGGAGACGCGCACGTGGCCGAGGTTACATTTACGAACGTCGTCAAGCGGTATGGACAGGTTGAGGTCGTCAAAGGCCTCAGTCTCGATGTTGCGGACGGTGAGTTCCTGGTTCTGGTCGGCGCGTCCGGCTGCGGCAAGTCGACCACCCTGCGGCTCCTGGCCGGCCTGGAAACGGCCGACAGCGGCGACATCAAGATCGGCAACCGCCGGGTGAACGACCTGGCCCCGAAAGACCGCGACATTGCCATGGTCTTTCAGAACTACGCCCTCTACCCGCACATGACGGTGGCCGACAATATCGGTTTTGCCCTCAAGCTGCGCAAGGTGGCCAAGGCCGAGATCAAGCGCCGGGTCGACGAGTCGGCGGCAATGCTCGACATCGTCCATCTGCTCAACCGTAAGCCCAAAGGACTGTCCGGCGGTCAGCGCCAGCGCGTCGCTCTCGGCCGGGCCCTCGTCCGGGAGCCGCAATGCTTCCTCATGGACGAGCCGCTGAGCAACCTCGATGCCAAACTGCGGGCCCAGACCCGCACCGAGATCAAAAAGCTGCACCAGCGCATCAAGACGACCACCCTGTACGTCACCCACGACCAAGTCGAGGCGATGACGATGGGCGACCGCATGGCCGTCATGAAGGACGGTCTCATCCAGCAGTTGGCGACCCCCAAGGAAACCTACGAGTTTCCGAAGAACCGCTTTGTTGCCGGCTTTATCGGCTCACCGTCGATGAACCAGATCCCCATCGGGGCCGGTGAGATAGGCGACGGCTGGCTGCCGGTGCACCATGACGGCTTCAGCCTGAAGCTGCCCGTCGGCGGACTCGATCTGTCCCGCATGGACAAGGCCATCCTCGGCATCCGGCCCGAGCACCTCTTCCTGTTCCCCACCGCGGATCAGGCCCAGATCAGCGGGATCCTCGACGTGATCGAGCCGTCCGGCTCGCGGACGGTGCTGCACCTCACCGCTGCCGGCAACACCCTTGTCGCCGAAGTTGACACGGCCCTGATCAGCGATCTGCGGATCGGCCAGACCCTGGCCTTGGGCGTGCAGACCGACCGGCTCCACCTCTTTGATGCCGTCAGCGACATTACCGTCTTGAGCACGCAACGGGCGTTTCCTCAGGCGGTAGGTCGGTAAGCTTCATGGCCATCGAGACTGCCAATCTGCGCAAGGTTTATAAAAAGCGTAAGGTTGTCGACAATGTCAGCATCCGCGTCGAGCGGGGCGAAGTCGTCGGATTGCTTGGGCCGAACGGCGCCGGCAAGACGACGACCTTTTACATGGTCGTCGGTCTCGTCCGGCCCGACGGCGGGGACATCCTCCTGGACGGCAAGAGCATCGGCCGGTTGCCCATGCACCAGCGGGCCCGCCGGGGCGTCGGTTATCTCCCCCAGGAGGCGTCCGTCTTCCGCAAGCTGACCGTCGAGGAAAACATCCTCTGCGTCTGGCAGTTGCGCGGGATCGGCCGCAAGGAACAAAAGGAACGGCTGGAGTCGATCCTCGAAGAGTTTCGGATCACCCACATCCGCCACAACCGGGGCTTTCAGCTGTCGGGTGGCGAGCGGCGGCGGGTCGAGATCGCCCGGGCCGTGGCCACCAACCCCAGCTTCCTGCTCCTCGACGAGCCCTTTGCCGGCATCGATCCCATTGCCGTCGGCGGCATCAAGGACATGATCAGCTACCTGCGCACCCGCAACATCGGCGTGCTGATCACCGACCACAACGTGCGGGAGACCCTGGCCATCACGGATCGGGCCTATATCCTCAGCGAAGGCCGGGTGGTCGAATCCGGCAACACCGAGCATATCGCCAACAGTGAAATTGCCCGGAAGTACTACTTGGGCGACGATTTCGTCCTCGACATCCCGACGCATCCCCGGCGCACGACGTCCGATGCCGACCATGCCGGTCTGCGGCCCCTCGATGCCGATGCCGGACCTGTGGCCGTGCATCCGTCGTCCCCCGACGTGATCACGCTCCCCTCGGTGGGGACGGAACTGCCGGTGATCCCCGTGGCCGATCCGGAGTCCGACCCGCTGCAGCCACCGTCCCCCGGGACGGATCCGGGTCACCCGCTGCATTAGTCGTCCGTCATGTGACCGGCCTGTCTCCGGTCCGAACGGGTTCGCCGTGCCGCCGCCGGTCACGGTCAATATGGCCTGATTTGCCCGGTGCTCGCCTGTCAATTTGCGGCAACCGTCGTCATCATGAAGTCTGTCTGGCCAGCGGTCGGCATCGGCCCGATGGTACACTGAGTTGCGCATTACAGCCGCAAAGTCACGGATCGTGACGAAGGAGACGAGCGTGTCCTGGTTGATCGCAGTATTGGTCGTGGCGGGCGTTTTGGCTGCGATGACCGGTGATCGCCTGGGCCATCGCCTCGGCAAAAAGCGGGTCAGCCTCTTTTCGTTGCGGCCCCGCCACTCCGGTACCCTCGCCACCTGTGTGGCGGGCGGATTGATCGCTTTGGTGTTGTCCCCGCTGGCGATCTGGGGTGCCGGTCTGTTGACGCCGGCCGCCGATCCCGTCTACGTGGCGGTGCCGATGGCCCGCCGGGTCCCCGTCCAAGCGCTGGCAGCCCCGGTGGCCGTCACTGCCCGTCCGTCCCTGACTCCCGTATTCGTCCCGGTGTCGGCGATGCCCGTGGCCGGTGCCGTCCCGGCAATGATGCCCGTGACAGCCCCATCGGCTGCAACTCCCGTGACGGTGCCGGTCGCGCAATTGCAGCAGCAGCTCGCGGTGGCCAAAAACGAGATCGGCACCCTGCGCAAAGCGCTGGCCACGAAGCCTGCGCCCGAGCGGGTGGCAGCCGGCGAGCCGCTGGTGGCCCGCCACGGTGAATTGCTCGCCTCGGCCCAGGTGCCGGGCGGTCTCGGCCCCCAGGCAGCCCAACAGGCCCTGCGGGACGTGCTCAACCTGGTCGAGCGTTACGGCCAGCGCCGGGGCGCCGGGAGTGGTTTGGCCGTGGCTGGCAGCCAGGTGGCCGAGTTGACGAACCGTCTCCAGACCATCGGTGCCTTCGTATTGCACGTGCAGGCGGATCGCAATGCCCGGCGTGGTGAGCCCCTGACGGTCCAGCTTTCCCTGCAGGCGATGCCGCCGGGGAGTTTGGCCGAGTGGCAGGAGCGGGACCGAGTCGAGCACAGCGCCACGTCGGCCCAGGCAGCCGTGGAACAGGCTTTGGCTCAGGTGCCCGCGGGCGGTAGCCTGGCGGCGCTGCCGGCCGAGGCTTACGTCCCGATGACCGAGGCCCTGAAGACCCAGGAACACAAGACGCGCCTGGTCTGGCGTGGCGAAACGGTTTCCGGTGGCCCGCTGATGCTGCGGGTCAGCCCCGACTCGACCGGCCGTTAACGACGAGGCCCGTCCGCACCGACGACGATTGTAAGGAGTTCTCATGTTGCGCGAGATGTTGCCCCGCCTGATCAAGGGCGAAAACCTCACCCAGGACGAAGCCCGCGGCGTCATGCTCCGGATCATGGCCGGTGACGCCGGTACCGCCGAGACGGCCGCCCTCGTGACCGCCCTGTCGATCAAAGGGGAAACCGTCGAAGAGGTCGCCGGATTTGCCCAGGCGATGCGGGAGGGCGCTGAACCGTTTCCTACCCGGTCCGACATGCTCGTCGACACGTGCGGCACGGGCGGCGATCGGACCGGCACGTTCAACATTTCCACGACGGCCGCCTTCGTGGCCGCGGCCGCCGGGCTGATCGTCGCCAAGCACGGCAACCGCTCCGTCACCAGCAAGAGCGGCTCATCGGATGTCCTGGAGGCCTTGGGAGTCGCTGTCGACCTGCCTTTGGATCTGGCCGTCGGGGCCCTGGATGCAGTGGGGATGACCTTCCTGTTCGCCCCCAAGTGGCATCCGGCCATGCGCCACGTGGCGCCCGTGCGGCGGGAGCTGCCATTTCCGACCGTGTTCAACCTGTTGGGGCCCCTGTCGAACCCGGCCCGGCCCCGCGCCCAATTGTTGGGTGTCCACAACCCTGCCCTGACCGGGTTCATGGCCCGGGTCCTGGCCATCCTGGGGACCGAACGGGCCCTGGTCGTCCACGGGGCCGGATTGGACGAGGTCTCCGTCTGTGGACCGACTGCCGGTTATTGGCTGGCTGATGGGGTGATTGCCCGTTTCAAGTTTGATCCGGCCGAGTTGGGCTGGGCCTGGGCCGATCCCGACGAGTTGCTGGGCGGTGGCCCCGAAGACAACGCCCGCATCGTGCGCGGCATCCTCGACGGTTCGATCACGGGCGCCAAGCGGCGGGCCGTGCTGCTCAATGCTGCCGCCGCCCTGGCCGTGGCGGGCAAAGCGGATCAGATCGTCGATGCCGTGCCGCTGGCCGAAGCGGCGATCGACTCCGGTG
>JACMPN010000544.1 GCA_014377495.1 Candidatus Sericytochromatia bacterium | reverse complement strand
GCCCCCGGCGACCATCACGGTCACGCTGGCCAGGCGGTAAAGGTTCCCCCGCAACCGGGGTCCGAGCCACGAGGCCATCACGCCGACCGCCAAGAGGGCCGGCACCGTCCCCAGCCCGAAACTCAGCATCAGCCCTGCCCCTCTGGCGGCACTGCCACTGGCGGCGGCGGCGATCTGGGCCGTGTAGAGCACGCCGCAGGGCAGCAGGCCCAACGCCAGACCCAGCAGGTAATGCCCCCGTCCACGGGACCCGTTCACCAGCGTGTTGACCAGCCGCTGATAGGGCCCGGGCGCCGCCATCCCCGCAGATTGCCGCCATTTGGGCAGATACCCGGCCATGTTCAGCCCCATCAGGATCATCGCCAGCCCGGCCACGGTGGTCAGCAGGTGCTGCAGGCCCGCCAGCCGGGTGGCGACCTGGACGAAGGAGCCGATCGTGCCCATCACCGCACCCATGGCCGTATAGGTGGTGATCCGGCCGGCGTTGTAGCCAATATGGGCCAGGAAATGCCGACGCACGGCCGTGCCCGCCGCCTCCAGACGATCGCCGCCGTTTTGCAGCGTGTAGGTGGCGACCAGGGGGCCGCACATGCCGACACAGTGACCAAAGCCGCTGAGCAGGCCGGTGAGCGCCATCAGGCCGTAACCGATTTCCATACTAGCGGACCTGGGGCGCCAACTGGACGGGAAAGGTGACCGTTTGCTTCGTGCGGCCCACCAGCACGGTGATCGTCGTCCGCCACTCGAGCCCCCCGGACGGACAGGCCGGAAAGACGCACGAGCCCTGATAGCGGCCCTTGCCGATGGCCCGCAGCGCCACCCGGTTCGGCCCCATGTCCATGCCCACCATCGTCAGGCTCGCCGAAACCACCGCCTGCGTGACCGGCCGGTTGCCCTGGGATACCGTCACGGTCATCAGCTGATCCCGCATCGCCCGCACCGGGTTGGGCGCAAACACGAGGCTGACCGCATAGGGACCTGCCGCTTTGGTCTGCGCGAGGTCAGTCCGGACGGCCGGGGGTGGCACGGCAAAGGCCACCGGGGCGATCCCGGCGATGCCCGTCGCCAGCAACAAACCGACGGCGGCGGACAGCAGAGAGTGAGTTTTGGCCATGGGCGGGCCTCCTTTCGGGGTGAATTCAGGGACGATGGGGCGGGACGGTGGCCCTGATGTGGGCCAATTCGGCATCGTCGAACATGCGGTATTTTTCATCCTCCAGCTCATCGAACTGGCCGCTGCGGATGGCCCAGACGAGGCCATAGAGCATCAGCCCGCCGATGATCAGCATCATCGGGATCATCAGGACGAGGATTGCCACGGCAGCCTCCAGTGAGCCAGGCGCAGGGCATTGCCGACGACCAGCAGGGATGAAATGGGCATCAGCACCGCCGCCATGGCCGGCGTCACCAGCCCGGCCATGGCCAAAGGGACCGCAATGAGGTTGTATAGGGCCGACAGGGCCAGGTTCTGACGGATGACCGTCCCCGTCCGGCGGGCGAGCAGGACCCCGTCGACCAAGGGCATCAGGCGTTCACCGAGGAGGACCACGGGCGCCGACTCGATCGCCAGGCCCGAGCCCTCGCCGATGGCGATGCCGACGTCGGCGGCCGCCAGGGCGGGACCGTCGTTCACCCCGTCCCCGACCATGCCGATGACCTTGCCCGGACCCTTGCGCTGCTCGATCACCGATAACTTGCCTTCGGGCCTGATACCGCCCTGGCCCGTCGCCGTCCCGATCCGGTTGGCCATGACGGCCGTGGCACTCTGGCTGTCGCCTGAGAGCAGGGTGACGACGATGCCGAGCTGCTGCAGGCGCCGGACCGTCTCCGCTGCATCCGGGCGGACGGCCGGACCCAGGACGATCGCCCCGAGGCACGTGCCACCGGCGGCGACCCAGGTGACGGTATGGCCCGCCTGGGCAGCCTTTTCCGCCTCGGCCAGCAGGTCGGCCGGCAATGTCACCTGCTGCGACTGCAGCCAGGCGGCCCGGCCGACGATGATGCGCCGGCCTTCGAGCCGGGCGATGACACCGCTGCCGGGCACGTTCCGCCAGTCCGTGACCGCCGGCACCAGGCCGGACACGCCCGCCGTGATCGCCCGGGCCACGGGGTGAGCGCTCGGTACCGTCAGGGCGGCGGCACAGCGGAGCACGGCGTCGGCCTGCGCCGCAGGCGGGATTCCCGGCAGCCCGGCGGCATGGGGGAGCACGGTGACGATGCACAGCGTATGGGTCGTCACCGTGCCCGTCTTGTCGAGCATCAGGTGAGTCAGGTTGCCGAGGGCATCGAGGGCATGCCCGTTCTTGATTAAGAGGCCCTGGCGCCAGCTCCTGGCGCTGGCCAGGGACAGGGCCGCCGGCGTGGCGAGGCCCAAAGCACAGGGGCAGCTGATGATCAGGACGCTGACGGCGTGCAGCAGGGCCTGATCCGGCTCGTGGCGCCAGAGCCACAGGGTAAAGGCGGCGGCGGCGATGACCATCAAAACCAGCCAGTGGGCGGTGCGCTCGGCCAGGTCGCTCCAGGGGCCCTTGGTGGCAGAGGCCTGTCCAGCCAGCCGCCGCAGCCGGGCCAGCGTCGTCGTCGCCCCGACCGTCGTCACGACGATCTCCAGCTCGCCCTCGACGAGACGGGATCCCCCGTGCACGCGATCACCCACCGTGCGCAGTTGGGGGCGGCTCTCACCGGTGAGGAGGGCATCGTCGATTTCCGCCGTGCCGCTGAGGATGCAGCCGTCGACGGCACAGATGTCCCCGGCGCCGAACCGGACCCGGTCACCCGGGACGATCCGATAGGGCGGGCGGGCCACCCAGCCGTCATCCGTCCGCGCCATCACGTTCGCCAATGGTGGCGGCAGCAGGGCATCGGCGGCGGCGGCGGCTTTTTCCTGGGCCCAGGTCT
This sequence comes from Candidatus Sericytochromatia bacterium, assembly GCA_014377495.1. Lineage (GTDB taxonomy): Bacteria > Cyanobacteriota > Sericytochromatia > JACMPN01 > JACMPN01 > JACMPN01. The sequence continues at coordinate 6,451 of JACMPN010000544.1, read as the reverse complement.
CGCCCCAGCGGCCGACGACGATCAGGAAAAGGAACATCGTCAGGGAATCGAAATACAGGGCCCCGTGCCCCCGAAACAGCGAGACCATGCTGGCAATGTAGGTGGCCAAAGCACCCAGGGCGATCGTCAGGTCCATGCCCAGAATGCGGTGGCGCAGGCCCCGCCAGGCCCCCTGCAGAAAGGGCATCCCCGCGTAAAAGAGGGTGGGCGTGGCCACGAGGGCGCTGATCCAGCCGAGCAGGCTCCAGCTCACGGCGTCGTCGGCGCCAAAGCGGCCCCAAGTCAGGGATTCACCCAGAAAGCCGACCGACACGGCGGCAAACCCGGTGACGGCCAGACGCAGGGCCCAGGCCCGTCGTTCGAGCCTGCGGGCCTGCATCAGGGCGCTGGCCACGATGGGGACGAGGCTGTACCCGGCCCCGGCCAGGCGGGCGGCAATGGTGCTGAGAGGAGTGACGTCCTGCTGCCAGCCCAGGGCCAGCTTGCCGGCGGTGAGGTGGACGCGGGCCTCGCTGACGCCAGGTCTTTGGCAGACCGTTTCGACGACCCGGACGCACGATGGGCAGTGCAGACCTTCGAGCCGGAACGTCAGGACGTAGGTGGGCCCGGTCCCACCGCCCAGGTCCTGCAAAAAACCTGTGTCGTCGTAAGGGAACGGTGGCGGCGGCACGTCGGGGATGGGGGCGCCGTTGAGGATGCCATAGGCCAGCCGGCAGCCGGCACAGCAGAAGGCGAGGGCCCCGGGCTCGGGCGCCGGGGCGGCGAGCCCGCAGTGGACGCAGCTGGCGGCGATCGCAACGGCCTGCATCAGCCGGCCACGCGGATCCGTCGGCGGGTGACGTAGCGGTCTGTGCCACGGTCGATGCGGATCACCGCATCCCAGTGGCCGGCTTTTTTCAACGTCACGGGCCCCGCATAAGTCCCGGCGGCCGATTCGACCATCGTGGCCGCTGCATCGAGCCCCATCTCCGTCGGGCGCTCAAAAGCCACCGCCACTTGGGCGCCGCTGACGGCGACGCCGTCGGAGCCCGTGACGGCGACGCTCACCCCGTCGCCGATCCGTTTGGGGGCGTCCAGGGTGACCTGCCAGCCCAGCCTGGCCTGGCGTTTCTGCTGCTGGATGACGTCGTTGTAGTGCAGGGCCTGCGCATACTCGTGGTCGGTGACCAATCCGTCATGGCTGGTGAAGGCGTTGTACATCATGAACCCGTTGACGGCGAAGATCACCCCGAAGAAGGCGCTCAGACTGACGATAACGGCGGTTTTGGCTTGCATATGCGGACTCCTAGCGGGTCTGGGCGAGCGGCACAAACAGGGTGGACGGGGTGATGACAGGGCGCGCGTGGGGCTCATCGGCGGTGACGACGGTAAAAGTGAACGGGTGGCTGCCGACGCTGAGGCCTGGCGGCACAATCACCGAGACGGTGCGGGAGGCCACCTCTCCGGAGGAGACGAACACAGGAGCCGGCGGCGGCTCGATCGTGCCGGGGATGCCCTGCAGGGACAGGGTGTAGCTGTGGCCCTCGTCGTCCTTGTTCAGGAGCTTGATCGTGTACATGTTGCTGATCCGGCCGTCGGGCAGGGTGTAGGCGAGGGCCTGCCGGCCACGGATGACGTCCAGGGCCACGTCGGGCCGGGTGTAGAGCGAGTAGGCGACGAAGCCCGTGGCCAGCAGCGTGATGCCGCCGTAAAGGACGGTGCGGCCCCGCACGGCCTGGAAGGGCAAGCCTTTCAGGGCGGACAGCGAGGTGTAGCGGATCAGGCCGGTGGGCCGGTCGAGCTTGGTCATGACTGAATTGCAGACATCGACGCAGGCGGCACAGCCGATGCATTCGTACTGCAGGCCATTGCGGATGTCGATCCCGGTCGGGCAGACCTGGACGCAGAGGGTGCAGTCGACGCAGTCGGCCGTGGTCGTGCCCTTGAACCCCCGGGGCTCACCCCGCTGGGCGTCATAGGCGACCATCAGGGAGTTGTCATCGATCATCACGCCCTGGAAGCGGCCATAGGGGCAGGGGACGAGGCACATCTGCTCCCGGAAGTAGCCGCCGTCGAAGAGGGTGAAGCCGCTGACCATCAGGAAGGCGATCATCGTCGCTGACAGCGAGGGATGCATCAGGGCCGAGATGAGCTCGGACTGGGGGACGAAGTAACTGACGAAGGTGAAGCCGAAGGCCGCGGCCATCACGGCCCAGAGGGCGTTCTTCAGGACAAACTTGCCCGTCTTGGCGGCAGACCAGGGTGCTGCGGACAGCTTCTGTTGCTGCAACCGGTCCCCTTCGACCCAGCGCTCGACGGTCATGAAGAGGTTCGTGACCACTGTCTGCGGGCAGAGGTAGCCGCACCAGAGGCGGCCGACCAGCGTCGTCAGGAAGAAGATCCCCATCGCCCCCATCAGCAGCAGGGCCGTGACCAGGTAGAACTCCTGGGGCCAGACGATGATGTTGAACAGGTAGAATTTGCGGGCCGGGATGTCGAAGAGGATGGCCCGGCGGTCGCCCCAGGTCAGCAGGGGGAGCAGCGTGAAGACGGTCAGGAAAAAGGCGAAGGTCAGCCAGCGCATCCGCTGGAAGTAGCCTTTGACCCGTTTGACGAAGATCCGCTCACGGCCGTAGGTCATCGTGCCTTCCGCCTGAACGCCGGACGGGGGCTTGGGGACCCAGGCGGGGCCTGTCTCCGGATCGTGCAGTTTGCTGGTCATGATGGTGCCTCGCACACGGGATCGGTCCTTCTCACCGTAACGTCCAAGGCCGGGGGCGACGTCCGTAGCGACTACGCGTGCGGAGCGGCCGGGAGATTCGGCGAGAGGTGCGTTCGAGCGCAGATCCCGGCCCCCTCTCCGGTGGTCCCTAGTGATGCGACAGCGAATAGACGAACGCCGCCGCCTGTGGGATCTTGGTCGGTCCCAGGATGGGGCCCCAGGCCGGCATGCCCTTGGGGGCCCCCTCGGTGATCGTCTTGGCGATCTGCTCCGGCTTGCCGCCATACAGCCAGGTCTCGTCCGTCAGGTTCGGGCCGATCAGGCCTTTGCCCTCGGGCCCATGGCAGGCGGCGCAGTTCTGGGCAAAGACCTGCTTGCCGGCGGCGATGGCCGTCGCATCCCCGATGACGTGGGCCATCAGCGTGTCGCCTCCGGGCTTGGGATGGGCTTTGTCGTGGGCGTCCACCTCGGCCACCCAGGCGCCATTCTGGTGCCAGCCGGACTGCCCCGGTCCGAACCAGCTCGGGTAGGCGATCATGTAGCCGATGGCCCAGACGATCGTCCCGTAAAACAGATACAGCCACCAGCGGGGCACCGGCGTGTCGTATTCCTCGATGCCGTCGACGGCATGGTCCAGGACTTGGGGCATGGGAAGCTCCTCAGGGGTAGTAAAGGAATAACTGACCGAGACTGTGGGTCGGGGGGCCGGTGATGCAGGGCAGCGTGAGGAAGCGTCCTACGGCAGGACGGTGACGATCGGTAACGCCGCAACACCGAGTCCAGCGGCACACAGACGACCGAAGTTATTCCTTTACTGCCCCTCAATCGTCCTGAAGGGGAAGGGCGGCGAGACGTTCGAAGGTGGCCTTGTTCGCCGGCCAATACGCCCAGACGGCGATGGCGCTGAACATCGTGGCAAACAGAATGGTGGCGGTGATCTTGCTGAGCACCATCATCTCGTCAGGGGTCATCGCGAGGCATCCTTCTTCACAGCAGTGCCCAGGCTCTGCAGATAGGCGATCAGGGCGTCCAGTTCCGTCTTGCCGGCGACGTCCACGGCGGCATGATGGATCTCGGCCTCGGTATACGGGACGCCGAGCGTGTGCATGACCCGCATCTTGGTCTGCGTGTCGCGCGTATCCAGAGGGGTGGTTTCCAGCCAGGGGTAGCTTGGCATCACCGACTCGGGCACCATGGCCCGGGGGTCCTTCATGTGGGCCGTGTGCCAGGAGTCAGGATACTTGCCGCCGAGCCGGGCCAGGTCCGGGCCGGTCCGCTTCGAGCCCCAGAGGTGGGGGTGGTCGTAGCGGGATTCGGCCGGCTTGGAGTAGGCGCCATACCGCTCGGTCTCCGTCCGGAACGGCCGGATCATCTGGCTGTGGCAGCCGACGCAGCCTTCCCGGATGTAGATGTCCCGGCCTTCCAGAGCCAAGGCCGTATAGGGCTTGACCCCTTCGAGATCGGGGACCGTGTCCTTGATGAAGAACAGCGGGACGATCTCGACGATGCCGCCGATGCTGACGACGATGGTGGTCAGGATGGCCATGGCCATGCCGTTATTTTCAATCTTGCGATGGTCAAACATGGTGGCCTCCTACGTTTGCAGTGCCGGAACCGGTGCGGCCACCGGTTTGGGCGAGGTGATGGTGCGGTAGACGTTGTAGGCCATGACGAACATGCCGGCGAGGAAGATCACGCCGCCCACCAGCCGGATCAGGTAGTAAGGGTGCATGGCCGCCACCGTCTCGGCGAAGGTGTAGGTCAGCCCGCCGTCGGGATTGACCGCCCGCCACATCAGGCCCTGCATGATGCCGGCGATCCACATGGCGGCGATGTAGAGCACCGTGCCGATCGTCGTCATCCAGAAATGCGTGTTGATCAGCGGGACGGAGTACATCTCCGTCTTGCCGAAGACTCTCGGGATCATGAAGTAGAGGGCGCCCACGGAGATCATCACCACCCAGCCCAAGGCGCCGGCGTGCACGTGGCCGATCGTCCAGTCCGTGTAGTGGGACATGGCGTTGACGCTGCGGACAGCCAGCATCGACCCTTCGAAGGTGGCCATCCCGTAAAAGCTGACGGCCACGAACATGAACTTGATGATCGGGTCCGTGCGCAGCTTGTCCCAGGCGCCCCGGAGCGTCATCAGGCCGTTGATCATGCCGCCCCAGGACGGGGCCAGCAAAACGACGCTGAAAGTCATCCCCAGGGTCTGGCACCATTCCGGCAAAGCCGTATAAAGCAGATGGTGGGGGCCCGCCCAGACGTAGATGAAGATCAGCGACCAGAAGTGGATGATCGACAGCCGGTAGCTGTAGATGGGCAGCTGGGCCTGTTTGGGCAGAAAATAGTACATGACGCCGAGGAACCCGGCGGTGAGGAAGAAGCCGACGGCATTGTGGCCGTACCACCACTGGATCATGGCGTCCTGGACGCCGGCGTAGACCATGTAGGACTTCAGGAAGCTGACCGGGTACTCCACGCTGACGAAGACGTGCAGCATCGTCACGGCGATGATCAGGGCCATGAAGAACCAGTTGGCGACGAAGATGTGCTTTTCCTTGCGGATGGCCAGGGTGCCGAGGTAGTTCACGCCGGGGCCGATCCAGACGGCGGGAAAGCCGATGTCGATCGGCCATTCCATTTCGGCGTATTCATGGCTCGTCGTGTAACCCAGCGGCAGGGTGATCACGGTGGCCAGGACGACCGCCAGCCAGCCCCAGTACGTGAAGTCGGCGAGTTTGTCGCTCCAGAGCCGGACCCGGCAGGTGCGCTGGACGGAGTAGTAGATGGCGGCAAACAGCAGGTTGCCCCCGAAGGCGAAGATGACGGCGTTCGTGTGCAAGGGCCGCAACCGGCCGAAGCTGAGCCAGGGGAGGTTCAGGTTCAGGCTGGGGAACGCCAGCTCGGCGGCCAGCCAGCAGCCCAGGGCCATGCCGATGATGCCCATGAGCACGGACGTGAGGGCGAATTTCTGCACGATGGCGTCGTTGTAGGCCGGCGGGGCGGTCATGACGGTGTCGTCACCCATCCGTGCCTCCTTCAGTGTTTCAGTGGTGTGAACAGGGCTGTGCGGTCCGGGCGGGCAAACGCGGCCTGGGCCAGAACCGGCATCCCTAGTGAAGCCGCATCCGGTCGGAGCTCGCATCCGTAGTTTCCACCGGACGGGGGAGCCGGGCTCTAACGGTCACGCACGACAAACGGCGCCCCGGGCGGGACGCCGTCACAACCCGTGAAAAAGGCTCAGGTGGCAGGCAGCTCCCCGCTCACCGGCACCGTGAACCAGAACTGGCTACCATGGCCTTCCTGGCTGGCGACCCCGATCCGGCCACCCATCGCCGTGACCGCCTGACGGCAGAACGCCAGGCCCAGGCCGAAACCGCCATGGCGGGTCCGGCGGCGCCGTCCGATCTGGTAGTACCGGTCGAAGATGCGGTCGAGATCGCCTGCCGGGATCCCCGGCCCCGTGTCGCTGACGATCACCCGCACCTGATCGCCCTCCGCCTCGGCTGACAGGCGCACGCGACCAGACTCGGTGAACTTCACGGCGTTGCTGATCAGGTTTTCGATGACCCGGCGCAGCAGCGGCGCATCCGCCCCGATGGCCGGGACCGTGTCCAGGCCCGCGACGGCGAGCGTCAGGCCCTTGGTCTCGGCAATCGTCACCAGGGTTTCCAGGCACGTGTCGACGAGGACTGCCAAATCGACCCGTTGGATGCAGGGGCGGAATCCCTCCTCCTCCAGCCGGTT
>JACMPN010000053.1 GCA_014377495.1 Candidatus Sericytochromatia bacterium | reverse complement strand
CGGCCGGGCAGGGCCAGCGAGCGGGCAAAGTCGCCGCCGGTCCCGGCACTGAGCAGGATCAGGCGGGCATCCGCCCGGGTCGGACGACCGTCAGTGACAAAGCCGTTGACCGCTTCGTGCAGCGTCCCGTCCCCGCCGAGGACGGCCACCGTGTCGACACCGCTGCGCAGGGCGTCACGCACCTGATCACCCGCCAGACCGGGGCCGGCGGTGGGGACGGCGGTGACGGCATGGCCGGCGTCTTCCAAGGCAGCGGTAACCTTGGGGGCGATACGGGCGGTGCGCCCATTGGCGGCGGCAGGGTTGTAGATCAGCCAGACTGCACGGTTTTGCATGGAGCGGAGTCTCGCACAGGGACGGACGCCCATCAAGGCAACTCGCCGTCTGGATGCAGTGCGTCTATACTGTGCCAGTCGGCCTTTGTCCCCATCCTTTGGAGCAGTAGGCCGGTATCCGTGCCCGTCCAGATCAGGGCCCGTCGAGGGTCCAGTTAAGGAGATACCGCCGTGTCCATGGCCGTTCCTTCGTTCATGCTGAAGAAGCTGTACAAAAAAGGCAGCCTGCGCCAGTCCCCGGAAGGCCTGGAATTCACCCTCGAAAACAGCCTTTCCACGGCCAATCTGACCCACCTGGACAAAGTCACTGTCGACGGCACCGTTTACGGGGCCGACCAGGTCGAAGTCCTCGTGGACGGTGCGGTCAAGCCGGCGACGGATTTCTCCAACGAAACGCCGCTGGTCTTCGCCCGAGGCGCCGCCTTCACGGTGCGCATCAAGGGACTGCAAGCCGATGCCACCAAGTCGCATGCCGTCGTCCTCGAGTCGACAGCCCGCGGCATGGGCGTGCTCAAAGTCGAGATCGGTGATCTCATCAACCAGTAGGTATTTCCGACAGGCGGGTGGCGCAAGCTGCCCGCCTGTTTTGTTACGGGCCCACCGTTTCCACTTTTTTGCACCGATTAAGGAGCGTCCCATGCGTTTTTGGCGGCGCACACTGGCTTCGGCCGCCCTGTGCCTGATGGTTTCCGGTTGCGCCCACGTCTGGGCGTACGATGCGGCGCTCGATGCCGAACGCAAGGGCGAGCCCGTCATTGCGGCCACCAAGACCGTGGATGCCGTCGAACAGGCCCACGACTACCCGGAAGCCCGGGCCATCTGGCCGCAGATCTGGTCGGCTGCCCTCGCCGACGTCCTGCAACGGGTCAATCGGTCCGAGCTGGCTACCGACTGGGAAACCGCGGTCGGCTCCCTGGAAACGCTGGAGACCATCGTCAAACGGGCCGAAAAGGTGCGCCTGGACACCCCCATGTCCTCCCAGACGGCACGCCTGCACGACGACCGGGACAAGGCCGCCGCAAAGCTCTATGCCAAGGGCCTTGCCGAAGAGCAGACCGGCCGCCTGCGGGAGGCCGCCACCTGCTTCCGCCGGGCCACGACATACGTGCAGGGCTACCGGGACGCAAGCACCCGCTATGCCAAGACCCGCTCGGCGGCGATGGTCCGGGTGGGCATCCTGCCCTTCGACAATGCGAGCTACTACCGGACGGCCGGCGAGATGCTCGGCGACAAGCTGGTCGAGGACCTGCTGACCCGCCAAGGCGAGTTCCTGTCTTTCGTCGACCGGCAATACCTGAATAACATCGTCAAAGAAGCCAGTCTACAGGCCAGCGGCCTCGTCGATCCGACGACGGCCGTCCGCCTGGGCAAGCTCGCCGGAGTCCGCTACCTCGTCGTCGGTCGGGTGAGCCAGGTCAGCGCCACGACACCCACCGATCGCCGGGAGCAATACAACGCCAACCGGGTGATCACCGATAATAACAACCTGCGTTACACCGTCAACGCCACCTATACGATGTGGCGGCAGACCCGCGAAGTCCTGTTGTCGGCGAGCGTGCAGATCATCGACGTCACAGACGGCACGGTGACGAAAGCCTGGACGGAAACCGAGCGGACAGCGGACACGATTGAGAGCATCAGCAACGTCATCGGCGACCAGCGAGCCCTGGACTATAACCAGCAACGTCTGCAGTACACGACCCCCATCCTGAAGAGCCATGACGCCCTGCTGAGCGAAGCGACCGTCCGGTTGAGCCAGACGTTGGCCCAGCGGGTCGCCGATCAATTGAACTGAGGGAAGGCTGGCCGGTAGCGGCTATGGGACCCCGGAGGGATTCTTGTACACTACCGGGGATCCCGCTCATCCGCACCCGACACAGCGAAACGAGGCCCCCGTGCGCAAGATAGCCCTACTGCTCGCCCTCGGCCTGACTGCGACCAGCTGCCGGGGCGGGTCCGATGCCAACGGCCTCGAACTGTGGACGATGCAGCTCAAGCCCACCTTCACCACCTACATGGAAACGGTGTTGACCGAGTATCGCAAACAGCACCCGGACCTGCCTGTCACCTGGGTGGACGTGCCCGCCGCCGGTCTCGAAAACAAGCTGCTCACGGCGATCGCCGGCGGGCATCCGCCGGACCTCGTCAACCTGAACCCGGCCTTTGCCGCCAAACTGTCCGAACAAAACGTGCTCACCCCGCTCGACGACAAGGTCAAGGCCATCCACGGCCTCTACTTCCCCAAGGTCTGGGAAGGCTGTCAGCTGGACGGCAAGACTTTTGCCATCCCCTGGTATCTCTCGACGGCCGTGACCATGGCGAACAGGGATATCCTTGCTGCTGCCGGCCTGCCGCCCGTACCTCCGGCCACGTATGACGATGTCGCCCGCATGGGAGCCGCTGTGAAGGCGAGCACCGGCAAAGCCCTGTTCATGCCGAACTTTGGCGATAGCGGCACCTTCATGGAGACCCTCGTCAAAATGGGCGTCCCGCTGCTGGTCAACGGAGCCCCCGCCTTTGCCTCGGCGGCCGGTGAAACGGCCCTGCAGTTCTGGGTCGATCTCTACAAAGCGGGAATCATCCCCAAGGAATCCCTCACCGAAAAGCACCGTGAAGCCATCGACCGCTTCCAGGCCGGCCAGATCGCCATGCTCAGCTCGGGCCCCCAGTTCCTCACCCTGATCAAGGAAAATGCCCCCCAACTCTTCGGCAAAATCGTCGTCGGGCCGCAGCTCAGCTCGCCGAACGGCCCGATCGGCGTCAGCCTGATGAACCTCGTCGTCCCCAAGGCGAGCAAGCATCAGGACGCCGCCATCGCTCTGGGCGCCTTTCTGACGAACGGCGAGAACCAGCTGGCCCTCGCCAAACTGGCCCCCGTCCTGCCCAGCGTCACCAAAGCCGCCGCAGATCCTTTCTTCACGGCGGGCGGCTCGGACGTCGTCGGTGAGGCCCGGCGCATCTCCGCCGGCCAGCTGCCCCGGGCCACCGTGCTCGTCAAACCCATGACCCACCAGCCGGAGCTCGCCAAAGCCCTGGATACGGCCCTGCAGCAGGCCTGCCTGGGTGAAAGAACGGCCAGAGCCGCGCTGGAGGAGGCCGCCACCGTATGGCGCAACCGACTAAGTCATTGACCCCCTACCTCTTTCTTGCCCCGGCCCTGGCCGTGCTCGGGGTATTTTTCGTTTGGCCGCTGCTGCATGCCCTGTACCTGAGCGTGACGTACTATCAGCTGGGCGGCGGCTCCTCTTGGGCGGGATTGGCCCATTACGCCCACCTCTGGCGCGATCCCCTGTTCTGGAAGGCCACCGGCCAGACGTTCCTTTACCTCGTGGGCGTCGTCCCCCCGCTCGTCATCCTCAGCCTGGGTCTGGCCATCGCCGTGAATCAGAAACTGCCGGGCATCCGGCTCTTTCGGGCGGCGTATTACCTGCCGGTCGTTGTCAGCATGGTCGTCGTCGGCATCGCCTGGCGCTGGCTCTATGCGGAGCAGGGCCTGCTGAACGCCCTGCTGGGCGGGATCGGCATGGCGAGCATCGGCTGGCTGACCAGCCCCGATCTGGCCATCTGGTCGGTCATGGCCGTCACCGTCTGGAAAGGGCTCGGCTACTACATGGTCATCTACCTGGCCGGGCTGCAGACGATCCCCCGGGACCTGTTCGAGGCCGCTGAACTGGACGGGGCCACCACGGCCCAGGCCCATTGGGCGGTGACCGTGCCCCTGATGCGCCCGTCCATCGCCCTGGTGTCGATCATCAGCTCGATCAGCGCCCTGAAGGTGTTCACGGAGATCTTCGTGATGACGGGGGGCGGCCCACTCGACCGCACGCAGACCCTCGTCTATTACGTCTACGAACAGGGCTTCACGAACGCCGACTTCAGCTATGCCTGTGCGGTGGGAATGGTCCTCTTCGCCATCGTCCTCGGCTTTTCGCTGTTGAATCTGAAGTTCTTCGAATCCGGCAAGGTCCAGGCATGAGGCTGTTCAAGCGGATCCTCACCTACGCCGGGCTGACGCTGTTGGCCCTGATCATGGTCGGCCCGTTCCTCTGGCTGTTCAGCACGGCCCTGAAGTCGCCCACCGAGGACATTTTCGCCTTTCCACCGCAGCTGCTGCCCCAGCAGCCGACTTGGGCCAATGTGGCCGCCGTCTGGGAGGCCGTGCCCTTTGGCCGATATACCTGGAACAGCGTCCTCGTCAGCACCCTGAGCGTCGTCCTGAACGTGGTGCTCGCTGCGATGGCAGCGTATCCCCTGGCCCGGATGGAGTTCCGTGGCAAAGGGGCAATCTTCGTTGCCATCCTGGCCACGATGATGGTCCCCTTCCAGGTGATCATGATCCCGCTGTTCCTCGTCTGCCTGCATCTGGGCCTCACCGACACCATCGCCGGGATCATCATGCCGACAGCCGTCAGCGCCTTCGGCATCTTCCTCCTGCGTCAGGCATACCAGGCGATCCCCAAGGAATTGGAGGAAGCGGCCCTGATCGACGGCTGCGGCCCGCTGACCCTCTGGTGGCAGATCATGCTGCCGCTGATCCGCCCCGCCGTGGCCACACTGGCGATTTTCACCTTTGTGGGCGCCTGGGGGGACTTCCTCTGGCCGCTGATCATCATCAAGGATCCCAGCCACTACACCCTGCCGGTCGGTCTCTCCATGTTGGCGGGAACCTTTTCCGGCAACTGGCGTCTGGTGGCAGCGGGGTCGGTGATGGCCACTGTGCCCGTCATCATTGTTTTTGTTGTCCTGCAGCGTTATTTTATTGGCGATGGGACTGCTGGTGCGGTCAAAGGCTGACCCGGTCCCTCATTTACCGCAACACCGCTGACCGCCTGTCGTCCAGGAATACTTTCATCCGACCGAGCGGGCGGGGTCATAGGGCGTTTCCACTGCTGGCAAGCCCACTCACCCAAATTGGAAAGGGCCGAATATGAGACGGATTTTCCCCGCCATCCTCGCCACCGTGCTCGTCAGTTGCGGCACCGGGCCGGAACTGGGTGCCGGGACCGGACAACTGGTCATTGCCAACCCACTGATGGGGCGTTTTCAGACGCAGACCATTCCCGCCGGGACGACGCGGATCGGTATCCTCGCCACCGCCGCCGTGGACACGCCGGATCGTCCCGCCGCCGTCGTCATGCTCAACGCCACGGATCGGGAAACGGTCATCGGCGGCCTGCCGATCGGCCACGTCGACGTCGTGGTCGCCGCCTTCGATGCGTCGTTCAATCCCGTCGCCGCCAACAGTGGCGAGGCGGAGATCGTCTCCGCCAGGGACCGGCGGGCCCAACTGAAAATCGATTTGAGTACGGACCCGGCGATCCTGCAGCGACTGGCCACCGCCATGGCCCGCATGCGGCGGCCCCGGGGCACGGCCTCACCCAGTGACTCCCCCAGCGCCCCCGGCCCCTCGGTACGGCCTTCCGGCCTGCCCAGCCCGATCCTTTCCGGCCTGCCCGGCCCGATCCCCTCCGGCCCCGGGGATCCACTCCGCCCGACTCCGATCCCCGCCCCTACCGGGTCACCGAGCGGCGTCACGTTGATCACGCTGCCCCCACTCAGCCCCGATCTTACGGACACCTTTGGCGGCCCCGGTCTGGACCTGGAAAAATGGCGTTACCAGGGCGACGGCATCCCCGCACCCACCTTCCAGGTGAATAACGGTCTGACCCTGACCATTGCCCCGCAGACCCAGCCCAATGGGACGGCGTTTGCCCACAGCGAAGTGATCAGCACCCGCATGGCCACTTTCGATGCGCAGGCCACGACCGTCTTCACGGTCCTCGCCTCGCCCGTCGAGGGTTACAAGGCCCGCACGGGCATGTTCACCACCGACACGTCGCTCTACAGGACCATGGAGAGTGGCCGGCACATTTACGTCCTGGAAGGTGCGGGAGTCCGGCGCGTCATTGCGGCGCCCGCCCCCGGCGGTGGCGAAGCGATGCGCTTCGTCCGGCGGGGGTCTGTGATGCGGGGCTTTGCCGGTGTGGTCGGCAACATGGTCTTTGTCGGCGAAGTGCCGGCCCCGATCGGTGCCATCCCCCTGACGATCGGTGTCCGATCCAGCGAAGCAAGTGTCCAGGGCATCTCGGCCATCTTCCGGAGTGCCGCCATGGGCCTGGTCACGGACACGATCCAAAGCAGTCCAGCGCCTACGCCGATGCCCACCATTTCCCCACAGGCGACTGCCGGGCCGGCACCTTCACCGAGCGTCATCACACGGGTCGAGCCGACACCGACACCAACGCCCAGTTAGTCGCTGGCGTGAGGGTTGGCGGCCAGCTGTGTCTCCGACCTTCACGATGGCGGATGCTACCCAACCACCGGCCGGCAGTCGCCAGGGAGGGGCCGTGGAATTTTTCGCCGTCCTGGCGGCCTTCGCCCTAGCCATCTGGCTCTTCAGCCAGCCCGTGCCACCCCTACCGCCATCCAATTAAGGGCACCGCAGGGGCAGCACCCAAGGCCATGGACTTGGTACGCTGTAAAAACTGCTTGCCGTGGTGTCCGACACCCCGCGAGACCCGCCCGCCGGCGCTGCTCGCCGGACCACCAATCTCCCAATGGCGTGTGCTGTCGCCAGGAACCGTGCATGTCCGTGATGCTCGAGACGCTGGCCAGCTATGTGCCTGCCGTCGTCATCCAACGCCTGATCCACAGGCCCGATCCGCTGCGTGCCCCGCTTGCCGAGCGGCAGGACGGGGCTTTGCTGTTGGCCGATATTTCCGATTTCACGCGCTTGACGGCCGAGCACGCGGCCGGTGGACCGGCAGGTGCCGAAGTCCTGGGCCGGACCCTGAACGCCATTTTTGCCGAATTAATCGATTTGGTGCATGCCCACGGCGGCGACGTGCTCACCTTTGCCGGGGACGCCCTCCTCGCCTTTTGGCCGGCCGCCGCCAACGATGCCGGAGCCGTCGGAGCGGAGCGGGCCGCCACCTGTGCGCTGACCATCCAGGCCATGCTCCACCACCGCCAGCACGCCGCCACCCGCTCGGTGACCCTGCGCATCGGCATTGCCGCCGGACCGGTCGTCCTCAGCCATGTCGGTGGCGTCGGCGGTCGCTGGGAAATGCTCGTCACCGGCGCCTGCCTGTCGACCCTGAGCCAAGCCAAGCTAGCCGCCGTTCCCGGCGAAGTGGTCTGCGCCGCCGGCACCTGGCCACTGCTCACCGACCGGTTCCTCGGCGACGTGCGGGCCGGGGGACACGTGCGGCTGACGGCCACCACACGAGCCTTGCGCTGGCAGCGGCTCGTCGCCCCGGTCCTGCATCCCGACATGCAACGGGCCCTGCACCAGTACCTGCCCCCGTCCGTCCGTGAGCGCCTACTCGCCGGACAGACCGACTGGTTAGCCGATCTGCGGGTCGTCACGGCCCTGTTCGTCAACCTCCCGCAGATCGGCGCCGAGACGCCTTTGGCCGAGACCCAGGCCGTGTTGACGGGGGTGCAGGGGGGCCTCCCGCGGTTCCGAGGGAGGCACCAAGAGCAGGCGG
>JACMPN010000543.1 GCA_014377495.1 Candidatus Sericytochromatia bacterium | reverse complement strand
GCGACCGAGGGGTCGCGGCCGGCCTGTGGCCGTATCCAAGCTGAGGCGCCGGCGTCGCGCAGCCGCTGGGCGAGACTGGCGCCGATGGCACTGGCATCCGCCGGGAGACCGGTTTCACTCGCTTCGAGGTATCCGTCGCCGTCGGGATCCGCGGCGAACGCCCGGAGGACCAGGCGGCCGTCCACCATCTGGGCCAACGCACCCATCGGCACCTGGCAGCCGCCGTCCATCGCCGCCAGCCAGGCGCGTTCCGCGGTGACGGCCGTCGCCGTGACCGGATCGTGCAACGGTTGCAACAGGTGTGCCGTCGCATCATCACCGTCACGCACCTGAATGGCGATGGCCCCCTGCCCGGCGGCCGGCAGAAAGGGCAGGTAGGTCTGAATCCGGTCGGCCCTGCCCAAACGGTGTAACCCGGCTGAGGCCAGGATGATCGCGTCGTATAAGCCTGCGTCCAGCTTGCGCAAGCGGGTGTCGACGTTGCCGCGCAGGTCGAGGATCTGGATGTCGGGCCGGAGGCGGCGCAATTGGACGGCGCGCCGCAGCGAGCCCGTGCCGATGCGGGCGCCCTCCGGCATCGCCATCAGGTCGGCCGGCCCAATGAAGGCATCCTGCCAATCGGCCCGAGGCAAAATGGCGGCCAGCATCAGGCCGTCCGGCATCTCCGTCGGCAGGTCCTTGAGGCTGTGGACGGCCAAGTCGATGGCCCCATCGAGCAGGGCCCGTTCGAGTTCCTTGGTGAACAGGCCCTTGCCACCGATCTGGCTGAGCGGCTTGTCGAGGACCCGGTCGCCCTGGGTCGAGATCAGCTCTTGGCGTACGGTCAGGCCGGGATGGGCCACTTCCAGGTGCGCCTGCACGTGATCAGCCTGCCAGCGGGCCAGCAGGCTGGCCCGAGTGCCGATCGTCAGCGTCAGGTCAGGCATGGACCGGGGCATCGCTCGGCCGACGGTGTACGTAACGGGACTCGAAGGTCGGCGCTTCCAGGTTGAACAGGGCGCTCAGGGCTTCGGCATACACCTGTCGTTTGCCGGCGTCCGGCTCGACCTTCAACTGCACGATGGGGTGGTGCAGGATCTTTTGGATGATGGCCTTCGTGACGTGCTCGATCACCTGGAGCTCGGCCTCACTGATCGGCTTTTTGCGGCTGGCGCGCTCGATCTCCGTCTGCCGGATCTCGTCGAACAGGGCATAGAGCGAACCGATCAACGGCGTCAGGCCCAGGGTGTTGAACCAACTGATGCATTTGAGCAACTCCTCGTCGAGGATCGCTTCGGCAGCCACAGTAAAGCTGGCTCTCAGGGTTTCGTTTTCATGCACCTGGCTGCGCAGGATATCCACGTCGATCAGCGTGATCCCCGCCAGGTCCGTCACTCGCGGGTCGACCTGGCGGGGCACGCCGAGATCGACGACGTGAAGGGCTTGGCCCGTGGTCAGGTCGTCGAGACCCAGGACGAAGAAGGGGGCAGCGGTGCCGACGACGATGGCCTGGACATCCCCGACCATCAGCCGGGCTGTCGCCAGATCCGTCACGTCGGCATGCAACTCACCACCCAAGTCCACGGCCCGCTCCGGCCGACGGTTGGCGATCGTCATCCGGCCCACACCGCAGCTGCGCAGCCGCCGGGCGGTCGCCGCGGCGATCTGACCGGCCCCGAGGACCATCACGTGGGCGTTGGCAAAATCAGGAATGACCTCGGCCAGCCGGTCCGCAGCCACCGAACCCATGGAAACCGAGCCATGACTGATCGCCGTCTCGGTCCGCACGCGCTTGCCCGCCTCGATGGCGAACTGGAACAGGGCGTGCAGCACGGTCTTGGTCGTGTTGTTGGCTTGGGCGGACGCCAGGGCTTGCTTGATCTGGCTGAGGATCTCGCCCTCGCCGAGGACCATCGAGTCCAGGCCGGCTGCCACGCGGTACAGGTGTTGGGTGGCCCGCTTGTTGAAGTAGGTGTAGCCGTACTGCGTCACAAGCTCGGGGGCGATGCCGCTCGCATCGCACAGGGCCTGTTGCAGGTGCGACACAGCTTGGTCGACGTCCTCGACGATGGCGTAACACTCGATGCGGTTGCAGGTCGAGAGGACGAGGGCTTCGAGAACCGTCCCGCCACTCATCAGAACAGGACTCAAGGCACCGAGGGCGTCCGCCCCGATGCTCGCCTGCTCACGCACTGCAACCGGCGCAGTACGGTGGCTCATACCTGTCACGACTAGCTGCATCTTCCGTCCTCTGGTTCGATTGCGTTCAGGTCCGAGTCTCCGGTCAGAAGACAGTCTACCACCCTCAGGGTACAGACAGAACGGCCGCTTCGGGGTTTTATTAAGACCTTCTTAAGGCCCCTCGGCCTATACTGATGGTCACGCATGTCACATTTGTTACTCACGGTCCGAGACGCCGGTGTCCGGCGGGGTCGGCGTGACATCCTCAACCATGTCACGGTCAACCTCCTCGGCGGCGAGTTCGTCGCCGTACTGGGTCCCAGTGGCTCGGGCAAGTCTACCCTCATCAAAGCGTTGATCGGGCTGGTGCGCCTCAGTACTGGCCACGTACTGGTCAACGGCAAAGCCCAGTCCGCCCACGCCTGGCAAGGCAGATTAGGCTATGTGCCGCAGGACGACATCGTCCATACCGGCCTGATCGTCACACAGGCCTTGCGCTATGCAGCTGATCTGCGGCTGCCCAAAGGCGAGCATCAAGCGGTCCGCGACACCGTCCTCCGCCAATTGGGCCTCTGGGATCACCGCCACCAGCGGATCAGTACCCTGTCCGGGGGGCAGCGTAAGCGGGTCAGTCTGGCCATGGAACTGCTCAGTGACCCCGAGTTGCTGATGCTCGACGAGCCGACCTCGGGCCTCGATCCGGCGCTCGAGGCGAGCATGATGCGACTGCTGGCGTCCCTGGCTGCCAAAGGCATGCTTGTCGTCGCCACGACCCACGCCATGGCCAGCCTCGCTGCCGCCAGCCGGATCCTCGTCGTCCACGGCGGCCACATCGTCTATGACGGTCCGCCGGCCACGTTGTGTTCCTACTTTGGCGTGCCGACGGCCGAAGCGGTGTTCGGCCAGCTGAAGTCCCACAGTCCGGTCGAATGGTTCAACCGCTTCAATCGGGTCGGCGGACGCCGTGGCATCGTCGGCTCATGACAGGCGGTATCCCACGCCAGATGGGCATCCTGGCGGACCGTTACCTCACGCTCGTCCTTGCCGACCCCTGGCAAACCCTGCTCCTGCTCCTGCAGGCACCAGCTATTGCCGGCCTGGTTGCCCTGCGCTGGCACGGCGCCCCGCAGACCTCGGCACTGGCCTATGTCCTCGTCCTCAGTTGCCTGTGGTTCGGCGTGATCAACAGCTGCCGGGAGATCGTCAAGGAGCGGGCCATCTTCGAGCGGGAGCGACTGCTCGGGCTGTCGATCCTGGCTTATGTCGGCTCCAAATTGCAGGTCCTGGCCCTGCTGACCTTCGTGCAGTGCCTGTTGTTGCAGGGAACGCTCCATTATTGGCTCGGCCTGAACGGACCGCCACTACTGCTGTTTGCCACCCTGTGGCTGACGTCCCTGGCGGGTGTCGCACTCGGGTTGCTCATCTCGGCGATCAGCGGCACACCCGACCGGGCGGTCAGTATCGCCCCGCTCGTGACGATCCCGCAGATCCTGTTTTCCCGCCTGATCCTGCCAGAAGCGACACTGACCGGCTGGGCCCGCCCCATCGAAAAGATGATGATCCTGCGCTGGGCCTTCGACGGGGCCGATGCCCTGGTACAGTCATCCTGGACGTGGTGGCCGTTATGGCAGGATTGGGGGGCCCTGCTGGGCTTCCTGATCGCTTGCGGTATCGGCTGTACGGTCGTTTTGGCCAGCCAGGAACCCACATGATGCGCTGCCATAGAGGTCACTGATGAACATTGTCACCCGCTGGATGTCGGGCACCCTGGTCTTCGCCGTGGTGGCCTATATGGGCACCACCAATTACGGTTGGCGGCTCGGCCGTGTCGGTTTCAGCTGGGATCCGACCCGGCAACAGGTGGAAGCCCTCACCCGCAAGTTCCAGGACGACATCCGCTTCAAGGACTTCGCCCGGGCCAGCACCTACCACACGGCCTCGGACCAGGCAGCCGTCAACATCCCCGCCCTGATCGAAAGCAAGTTCGGGATCAAGCCCGAAGAACTGGACTTCCAGGAAGCCCGCATCGCGCGCATCGACGTCGATCCGGACGGCCGACGTGCCAAGGCCCTGGTCGTCTGGCACACGCGTCTGCTGAACACCAAGGAAATCCGCGACGTCGAAGGCACCGTCTATTGGCAGAAAGCCGTGGACGGGCGCTGGTACATGCAGCTGCGCTCGTCGCTGTGACCGGCTAACGGAGGAAGGCCTGCGTCATCCGCTCGGTCAGGGCCATATCCAGGTCCTCGAACCGTTCCAAAAACCGGATGCCGGGCACCGACCGGTTGGCCAGGTTTTGCGGCGGCAGCCCCAGCCAGGTGTCGACGCTCTTGGAGAGCCGGTTCAACAATTGGGTAAAGTCCGTCAGCTCCGTCTCCGCCATGTCCCGCAACACGCCCAGCAGGAGGACATCGGCCCGGCTGATCGTTGCGGCCGAGATGAGGTCCTTTTCGGGAACGTCGGGTCCCAGGTAGATCGTCTCAAACCCCTTGCTGGCTGCGATCAGGGCCCCGATCAGGACACCAAACTCGTGGCGATGGCCGGCGGGCGTGGCGACCAGTATCCGCATGCCCCCCGGAGCCTGCAGGGACATCCGCATCAGCTGATCCAGCAAGCTGCGCACCTGTGCCGTGATCAGATGCTCCTGGGCGACGCTCATCGTGTCGGCCGCCCAGCGATCGCCGGCCTCCTTGAGGATGGGCACAATCAATTTGAAGATGAAATCACTCGATGACAGCAGGGTGGCCGCCCGGGCGAAAATG
Organism: Candidatus Sericytochromatia bacterium; assembly: GCA_014377495.1. Lineage (GTDB taxonomy): Bacteria > Cyanobacteriota > Sericytochromatia > JACMPN01 > JACMPN01 > JACMPN01. Next base: position 11,872 of record JACMPN010000543.1, on the reverse strand, counting down.
TCGGACGCCTTCCGCACGTCATAGCGGCCGATGGCTTCCAAGTACTCGCTGCGCACATGGCTGTATGCCTCGGTCGCCCGCAGCACCTGGCGTCCTGTCGTCCGGATCAACGTGGCGACGTTGTCCTGGTTGATCAGGCGGGTCAGATCGGTCTCGGCCAAATGGGCGATGTCCCCGATCTTGTGGCCCAAGTCTGCAGCTTCACGCAGCAAAGTCAGCCGGCGCACTTCGGCGGCGGAATAGCGGCGCGTGTTGCCGTTGGTCCGCGACGGCGCCACGACCTGATAACGCCGTTCCCAGACCCGGGTCGTGTCCGCCGAAAGGCCGGTCAGGCGCGTCACCACCCGCATGGCGTAGAATTCGGCGGCGCCGGGGACGGGGTTGTTCATGGCGCGACAGTCTCCTGCTGACGTAAGACGGTGAGGATTTCCTCCGGCGGGGGATGATCGCCGGCTTCGTTGCTGACATAGGCATACGGGACACTCCCATCGGGCATCATGACGAACACACCCCCTTGCTGGACCGGATCACCCTGCAGGCGCTGTTGCCGGTGGCCGGCAAGCACGGCCTGCAGGCCCCGCCCGACCACACCAAGGCTCAGCAACGTCCCGATCCCACGCTTCAAACCTGCCGCCTGATAGGTGGCGACGCCTGGGTCCGTGAGCAGCGGAAAATCGAGCGATTCCTCATCCCGGAAGGCTGCGGCCTGCCATGGCTTGCCATTGCCAAGAACGACCAGTTCGGCGCCGAGTTGCCGGATCTCTGTCACGAAGGGACGCAACTGCGCCACCTGCTGTCGACAGAACAGTCAGCCAAAATGGCGGACAAAGACCAACACGACAGGCCGTTCGGCCCAAAGATCGCCCAAACGGACGGGTGTCTCGTCAGGGTCCTGCACCATCAAGGGCGCCAGCACGCTCGCCAGGCTCATGTCATGCTCCCATCTCCGGCCACCGCCGGGCTCTTGGCCAACAAATAGTGGCTCCCACCCCACTCGTCTCCGTCACGGTAGCCGAACCGCTTGTCACTGGCCATGAAAAGCAGCTGCCACCGGCCGGACCAGGCGCTTCCGCCAGATCGTCGGAGGGCATCATGCCACCGGGGTTTGGACAGGGAATTTGGGGAGACGTCGGGGTGGGTTTGCAGGGCCGTCTTCGTCATACGTTTCGCGTTCCTTTTCGGGCAACCGGGGGAGAGGATGGCTTGGGCTCCGTTTAGTGCCCCGCCATGGTCGAGATGGCGTGGGATTGCCAAACGTGGACCGGCGGCAGAAAGGGCACGTGGCGGGACATAGGCCGGGCGTAAAGTAGTTGGACGTCACCGATGTAGCGTTCAGTGAAACCCGCTTCACACCAGCAGAAGTAGTACTCCCACATGCGGATGAATGACTCGCTGTAGCCCAAGGCCCGGATGGCCGGCAGGTTGTCGAAAAACCGCCGGCGCCAGTGGCGGAGCGTCAGGGCATAGTGGGGCGTGATGTCCTCGGCATTGACCATGCGCATGTCGGAGGACGAGCAAACGGCATCATTCATCGCTTTGACCGATGGGATGCAGCAGCCCGGAAAGATATAGCGTTTGATGAAATCGACCTCCAGGCGGGCGCGCTCGAAGACCTGATCGGGGAAAGTGATGGCCTGGATCAGCAGCAATCCCTCGGGACGCATCAGGGTGGCGCATGTGCGGAAAAACGTCTCGTAATACTCCGCACCGATCGCCTCGATCATCTCGACGGAAACCACCTTGTCGTAACGGCCCGTGAGGTCCCGGTAGTCCGCCAGGAGAACGGTGATCCGGTCCGTCAGCCCGGCCTCGGCAATCCGGGCCACGGCCAAGTCGAACTGTTCCCGGGAAATCGTCGTCGTCGTCACCCGACAGCCGTAGTGTCGGGCGGCGTGGATCGCCAAGCCGCCCCAGCCCGTGCCGATTTCAAGCAGGTGATCCGCCGACGTGAGCTGCAGCTTGGCGCAGATGCGGTCGAACTTGTTGCGTGAGGCTTGAACCAAGGTCGTTTCCGGCGTGTCGAAGATGCCGCAGGAATAGGCCAGCGTCTCGTCAAGGAACAAGCTGTAAAACTCGTTCCCCAGATCGTAATGGGCGGCAATGTTCTTGCGGCTGCCGTTGACCGTGTTCCGTCGAAACGCATGCAGCAGACGGTCGATCGGGGCCAACAGCGATGCCAGCCGATAATCGATGCGGTTCATCACGGCCTCGTTGCGCAGGAGAATGCGCATCAGGGCCGTCAGGTCGTCACACGTCCAGAGGCCGTCCATGAAGGCTTCCCCGGAACCGGTCGTGCCCCGCCAGGCGATGATCCGGTAAAAGCGGGGGTCGAGCACGGTGACAGTCGCCCGCAGCGGGCAGTCCGAGGTTGCCCGGCCGTAGGTCCTCGTCTTCGTGCCGTCGACGAGGGTGATTTCACCGGCCTGAAGGTGCGTCAACTGGCGGATGACGAGCCGTCGCCAGTCCGGGCCCCAACGGCGGAGGGGGGTGTAGCGAGAGTTGGGCATGTCCCTCATGGTTGGGGGGTCTCCATGGCTGGTGGGGTGTCAGGGTGGGGGATGAACGGCACCTTTTTGAGCCAAAGGCGCAAGGCGTGCCAGTGGATGGCGACAACGATCTGGAAGGTCATCAGGGGGTGCTGCAGTAGAGCGCCGGCCATGGCCCTGGCGGTCAGCGGCCGGCGGGCCATCTGCAGGGTGGCATCGAAAACCGCTTGACCGTCCCGGTGATTCACCATGTGCACCGTGAGTTGGGTGTCGGGCTCGGTAAACCGCCAGTCATAGCCCATCGCCATGGGCATGAACGGTGAGACGTGAAACGCCTTGTCGAACGTGAACCGGTGATGCGGCGTTGCCTGATCGGCCGCCGCCGTGAGGACATAGGCATGGCGCTCACGCCAGGGTGTGTTGGTGATCTCGGCGACGATCGTCTCGACGTGCCGGTCTTCGGCGTCGAAACAGTAGTAGATACTGACAGGATTGAACACAAACCCCCAATAGCGCAGATGTGTCAGCAATCGAATGGGGCCCGTCGGCCGCCGGCCGGTCTCGGCCGCCACCCGATCCCGCACCGCCGAATCGAGCGGTATCTGTGGGTCGCCCAGGTAATCCCGGCGGGCGAACGTGGCCAGGTTGGCCCGCTCAACGGACCAGAACCAGCGCCGGGCAAACAATTGGGGCAGTTCGGCCAGATCGAGATACACCATGAACAAGCCCTGGCGAAACGCATGGGGTACGGGACTGTGCCGCCGGTGCCGGACGGAACCCACATAGAGACAACTCTTGCCCGTCACAGGGACTGTCCGAAGGCGGCGGCTACGGCCAGGCCGCTTTTGACTCCGTCTTCATGGAAGCCGTAGCCCCAGTAGGCGCCGGCGTAGTGGGTGCGGTTGACGCCGCTGATTTCCCGGCGCCGGCGCTGGGCAACGACGGTGGCCGGGGTGAACACCGGGTGGTGGTAGAGGAATTCCCGATGGATGTGGGCCCGGTCGATGGCGGCGGTACGGTTCAGCGTGACGCAGTAGGTATCGGTCGCCTTTAGGCTCTGCAGCAGGTTCATGTTGTAGGTCAGTGTCGCCCCATCCGGTTGGTCCTTGGCCACGTGATAGTTCCAGGCCGCCCAGGCTTTGCGGCGGGTCGGGAGGACGGACGTGTCGGTGTGCAGGACCGTCTCGTTCGGCTGATAGGCAATGGTTCCGAGGACTTCGCGCTCTGCGGGGGTCGGATCGGCCAACATCCGTAACGCCTGATCGCTGTGGGCGGCAATGATCACTTGGTCGAAGGGCTCGGCCTCGCCCCCCTGCGGGGTGATCATCACCCGGTCGTCGAACCGTTCGATCCGGACGACGGGCGCCTGCGTGCGGATCCTGTCGGCAAAGGGGCGGGTGAGGGGGGCGATGTATTGCGACGAGCCACCCTGGATGACCTGCCATTGCGGCTGGTGAAAGGCGTTGAGCATTCCGTGGTTGTGAAAGAACTGCACAAAGAATTTGGCCGGAAAGACCTCGATCATCCGGGGATCGGCCGACCAGACGGCCGCAGCCATCGGGACGATGAAGTCACGGATGAACCCGTCCGAGTAGTCATTTGACCGTAAGTACTGACCCAGGGTCGTCTGGTCATCGCCCCCTTTGAGGAGCCCCTGCGAGGCCCGGTTGAACCGGACGATCTCAGCAATCATCCGGTAAAAAGACGGTCGCAGGAGGTTGCGGCGCTGGGCAAAGAAGGCATCCAGGTTGGACGCCCGATACTCAAGTCCCGAGACGGCAGAGGCGACGCCAAAACTCATCGGGCTCGGTTGCGAGGGCACGCCCAGGCGGCTCATGAGTTTAATGAAGTTCGGGTAGGTCCAGTCATTGAAGACGATGAACCCGGTATCGACGGCATGCGGACCGTCTTTCCCGGTCAAAGACACCGTGCGTGTGTGCCCACCAACATAATCGTTGGCCTCGAACACCGTGATCGCGTGCTCCCGGTGAAGCAGGTACGCCGGGACCAGCCCGGAGATCCCGCCGCCGACGATGGCGATGCGCATGGAGGCTGCCTCTTGGTCTACCGCAATTGCAGCCGCGCCGCATCACAGTCCTGTCGCGTCTGTCGAGTCAAAATCTGGACAAGCGCTGGGTGCTGTCCAGGAATGGCCGGCCGAGAATGGCCGTCGAGTCGCCGAATGCGTTGCCGCTCGGTCTTTGCACTTAACCGTTTTGAACGATTTGAGCGTTTCTGTCAATCATTCGTCCAGATAAAGTCCGGATCCGTGTTAGACATAGGGGTGTGTGTGCCGACCTGTGACCGGGGTGGACGCCGGGTTGACTGCCAAGTTGCATGAATTGAGGACACGAGATGACGGAAACGATGGACAGCCGACCTGTACACGTCGTGCTTGGCGCCGGAGGCGGCATCGGCTCGGCATTGAGCCGGAGGCTGGTCGCGGCTGGGGCGATTGTGGCCGTCGTCGGCCGTACGGCAGCGACGATCGAGGGGTTGGCCGAGGAGATCGGGGCGCAACCCTACGTCCTGGATGCGACGGATTCGGCTGCTGTCAGAGCGTGCATCGACAGCGTGAAAGTCAGGTTTGGCCGGTTGGACGGCATCGCCAACTGTGTCGGATCGCTGCTCCTCAAACCGTTGCACCTGACCAGCGACGATGAATGGCAGGCCACCATCCAGACAAACCTGGGATCCGCCATGGCGGCAGTGCGCGCCGGCGTCCTGGCGATGCGGGAAACAGGTGGCGCCATTGTCCTCGTTTCCTCGGCCGCTGCGCGGGTCGGCATGGCCAACCACGAGGCAATTGCTGCCGCCAAGGCGGGGATCATCGGCCTGACCCTGTCGGCTGCCGCCACCTACGCCAGTCGTGGCATTCGCATCAATGCGGTGGCCCCGGGGTTGATCCGCACCCCTTTGACGGCACGGTTGACGGGCAACCCTGCCTCCGAAAAAGTCTCTCTCGCCATGCATGCCCTGCCCCGACTCGGCGAGCCCGACGACGTGGCATCCGCCATCGCCTGGTTTCTCGATCCGGCAAACTGTTGGGTGACCGGTCAGGTCCTGGGTGTTGATGGGGGTCTTGCAACGATCCGCCCCACGGTCCGGGCGTTGTAAAGGCGTCTAACTCACACTCTGATGACTGGCGGGAGGCCAACGTGGAAAGAGCCGCATGGATGTTGGGGCGCACAGCTTCTGCCGGTGGGGAGTGAAGATGCCCCATGCACCGATCGTCATCGTCGGCGCCGGCTTGGCCGGTCTGGCATGTGCCACACGGCTGGTCGAGGCCGGTCGTGCCGTGCTGGTCCTGGAGACGGATGACCGGGTGGGTGGCCGCGTGCAGACCGATCTGGTGGCGGGATTCCAGCTGGATCGGGGCTTTCAGGTCCTGTTGACGGCCTATCCGGAAGCCCGCCGCATCCTCGATTATCCGGCTCTGCGCCTGCACGATTTTTGGCCCGGGACCCTGGTGCGTGCGGCCGGCGGGTTTCACCGGGTGGTTGATCCGTTCCGGATGCCGCTCCAGATGATGGAAACCCTGCTCGCTCCAATCGGGACATTGTTGGACAAATGGCGTGTGGCCCAGCTGCGCCACCATGTGATGGCGTCCCGGCACGATGGGTCCGATGCGGCGGGATCGCCACCCACGCTGACGTATCTCCGGGAGTTCGGCTTTTCTGAAACGATGATTGACCGCTTTTTTCGACCTTTCCTGGGCGGCGTGTTTCTGGACCATCAGCTCGACACCCCCAGCCGTTTTTTCGAGTTTGTCTTCCGGATGTTCGCCCAAGGCGATATCGCCGTCCCGGCTCAGGGTATGGGCGCCATTCCCGCACAATTGGCCCGTCGTCTCCCGCCTGGCTGCCTGCAGCTGAATGCCCCCGTCGGTGCCGTCTACCCGGACCATGTGGTCACGGCTGACGGGCGGGCGATCTCGGCCGACCGTGTGGTCGTCGCCACTGATGCCGCTCATGCCGCCGCATGGCGGGGCAATACGGTCCGACCGTCTTTCCGTCAGGTGACCACCGTCTACTTTGCCACGTCACGACCGCCTTTGGACGAGCCGTGGCTGGTTTTGAACGGGGAGGGTCACGGCCCGGTAAACACGCTGTGTGTGATGAACCGGATCGCCGAGGATTATGCGCCCGCCGGTCAATCACTGATCTCGGTGAGTGTCCTTGATGATGGGGGACTTGGCGATGCGGCCTTGTCTGCCGCCATCCTCGACCAGATGTCGGATTGGTATGGGCCGTCAGCCCGGCAATGGCGGTGGTTACGGACCTACCGGATCCGGGAGGCGCTGCCCGTGATCAGCGGTGATCAGCGGACCGGGCCAATGTTCCCCGAGATGCCGACCGTCATGGCCTGCGGCGATTACCTGGAAAGTCCGTCGATCCAGGGCGCTCTGATATCGGGGCGGAGGGCTGCGGACGCCATCGTCACTGCATCCGGACGTTAGGGACGGCCGGCACCATAGCGCCGGGCGAGCAAGACGGGCAGTGAGACGCGATTTTTTGGCAAAAGGCGACGGCTACCAAGCTCTTACAGAGTGACCAGAGCAAGCACATGCGGCGGCTCGGAGCTAGACTCCGTCCTACTTACAGCCCCCAAATGCGGGGATCGGGAAGAGGTGCGGCATGCCTGAAACCAAGCTCGACTCAAAATACACGGTGACCATCAATGGCAAGCAATTCGTGCAATATGCCGGACTTGTGGACCTGGCCCATCAGATGGGGCTGCGGTCCATGCGCACCGAGTTGATCCAGATCCCGACGGCTGACAACAAAGCGGTTTGCATCTGCCGGGCCGAAGTCGAAATGCAGGATGGTCGGGTGTTCACAGGGATTGGCGATGCGTCGCCGGCCAACGTCAGTCCGAGACTCGTCCCGTCGCTGATCCGGTTTGCCGAGACACGGGCGAAGGCACGGGCCCTGCGCGACGCGACGAATGTCGGGATGGTCGCCTTGGAAGAGCTCGATCATGACGACGACACCATGGGGCGGGCGAACGCCAATGGTGGACACGGCGCCCGGCCTGAGGCGGCACCACCGCCGGAGCGCCCACGCCGCAATGCCCAGGATGCCGCCCACCGGCTCTGATCGGCCGAATGCCTCTATCAGGGCGGTCACCGTGTGCACACGCTCGGTGTCGCGTCCGAGCTGATAAAGCTAAACCGCTTTGGCTGGTTTGGCCGTTCCCGGCTTATTGGCAGGCGGTTTGGCAGAGGATTTGGGCGGCGGCACTTTGCTGGGACTGGCGGACGGGACCGGCGGATGCAGCCAGCTGTACGCCATGGATTGCATCAATGGTGCGATCGGTTTGAGGTAGGGCAGTAGCTTGCTTTGCCCCATCGTCTGGGTGACGACTTTGGCCGATGCCAGCGCCGGGATGGCCAAGACCAAGGCCAGCGGGATGACCAGGACGATGGCGGACAGGGCGCCGCCCAATGCCAGGCCGGCTACTTTGTCCGAAGTGCCGATGGTGCCCTTGGCCAGGAAGCGGCTCCAGATGATGCCCACGATACTCAAACTTAGGTAGATGACCCCGTAGGACAGGGCGGTAGCGATCCACCCTTTGAGCAGGGGGTCTCCCGTCATCAGCACGTCGACGATTTGCAGCGCAAATGGCCGCAGGACCGGGCCGAATAGAAACGCGGCGACCAAGGCGGCGACGCTCAGGGGCGTCCTTACGAGGCCATTCATCCAGCCCGTGACCACGCCGTAGCCCATGACGATAATGACGATCCAATCAATCCAGTTCATGTCAGGACGTACTTTCCACCCAATGCTGAACCTGTGTGCCCACCCAGGCGGGATCCTCCAGCGGGAGGTCGTGACCCGACCAGGGATGGCTGACCAAAGGTGCCTGAAAGAAGGCGGCGACCCGCTCTGAGCAAGCGGGATTGACCAACTTGTCGCCATGTGAATTGAGCACAAGGAGTGGGGTCTTCAAACCGGGTTTCAGCTTGAGGCGGCTGCCGGCATACAGCTGACTTAGCCCCGTGCGCCGGAAGGTTGGCAGATCGAGGGAGAACAGGCTGTATTCCTGGGCGAGGGCGTCGATCGGCGTCCGGTTTGAGACCGTGGCTTGCAGGATCGCCTTCTCTCGCACGGCGTCAACGGGATTGATGAACATGCGGGGGATCAACGGGGCGTGCTCAAGGCGGAAGCGGTGATGAAAGGGGCTGAGGTTGCTGATGCTGGTCCCAGTGACGACGAGACGTTTGAAGTCGTCCGGGTAGGTCTGACACCACAGGAGCCCGCACATCGACCCGAGGGATACGGAGTAGATGGACCATTCACCGGGATGGGCGGCTTTCAAGTCCAGCCAGCGGGCCCGCAGGTCCTCGACGATCTCGGCAATCGACCGTGGTGAGGGCCGGTGCTTCTCGGTGCCAATGCCCGGCATGTCCAGGCAATAGACCTTGGCTCCGGTCACGGTTTGCTCGAACACCTGCGGCAGTGATTGCCAATGCCGTTGTTCGCGCAGCAGTCCCCTCAGAAACAACCAGTTCATGCCGATCTCCCGCAATGTACTTTGCCGTAACAGGAGACATGCAGCCTGTCAGCAGTTCTACTGGAGACTGTAGCCCGGCCCAGCAGGCTGGTGCAAGGCGGGACTGTCGGCCCTCCCGCCGTGAAAAGCGCTGTAAGCTGCCAGTACCGGCTCTTCGTTGCAGAAAGGACCCTGTATGTCGCTGTCCAGACGTCACCTTGCGCTCGCCATGGGTCTTTGGCTCAGTGTGAGCGGCGGCGGTTGCTCAAGTCCGACGCCGGCCGCACCCAATCGGCCGAACGGGTCACCGACCACCCCAGGTCAAGGACAGACGCCGGCACCCGGTCAGCCTGCTCAGGCGCCGACCGGACCCACGCCTGTCGCACCCTCCGGGGAAACGGTGACACTGGCGCCCCGGTACATCGTGAGCACCTATGCCGGCAGCCTGCAGGGCTCAGTGGACGGCTCCCGTGAACAATCCCAGTTCAACTATCCGTCCGGTTTGGCCTTCGACCCCGACGGCAATCTGATCGTCGCCGAACAAGGCAGTACACGCCTGCGCCGCATCACGGCAGCCGGTCAGGTGACGACACTGGTCGGTGGGACGGAAGGGTTTCTGGACGGACCACTGGCCATCGCCCGATTCTCGCACCCGATCAACCTGGCCATTGACCGCTTGGGCCTGATCTATGTCGCCGACGCCTTCGGCAGTCACCGGATCCGCCGGGTGAACCTGGCCAGTGGGGTAACGACAGTCGTCGGCGGGACCCAGGGTTTTGCGGACGGGGCGGCTCCGCAAGTTCATATGAACAATCCGACCGCCCTGGCGGTCAATGCCGACGGTTCGATCTACGTTGCCGATGCCGGCAACAACCGGATCCGGGTGCTGTTCCCGGATGGGCGGATGACAACGCTGGCCGGCGGCAACAAAGGGTTTGCGGATGGCAACGGCGCTGCCGCCCAATTTGACAACCCGACGGGGATCGCCCTGGATACGGACGGAACGGTGTTGGTTGCCGATACGGGGAACCACCGGATCCGACGTGTCCTGCCCACGGGGACCGTGACGACCGTGTCGGGGTCCGTTGCCGGACATGCCGATGGGGCGGCCTTGTCGGCCAAATTCAATGGCCCCGTGGGCCTGACCGTCGATCGGAAGCGGAATGTACTGATCACCGACAGTTCCAACCACATGGTGCGGGCACTTACCCCTTCCGGGCAGGTCATCACATTGGCCGGATCGCGGGACGGGTTCGCCGAAGGTGTCGGGGCTGCGGCGCAATTCAGTTCGCCGTTGGGCGTGGTGGCGGATGCCAACGGCAACATCTATGTGGCGGACTTGGCCAATCAGCGCATTCGGCGCCTCCAGCCCCTGAACAATTGAGCCGCAACAGACCGCTGACAAAGGAGATACCGTGACGCTGCCTTCACTGCGCGACCTGTCCGAAGTCGAGGTGAAGATCCCCGGGCCGGAGCACCTCGTCGGGCGGTTAGGCGTGATCCCGGGGGCCCGGGCCGCCATGTTGTTGTGCCACCCGCACCCGCTTTATGGCGGCAGTCTGGACAACAAGATCATGGTCCTGGCTGCCCGGCAGATGCATGCCATGGGCATTAGCTGGTTACGCTTCAACTTTCGGGGCGTCGGCGGCAGCACGGGCACGTTTGGGGGTAAAGACGCGGAAATCGCCGATGTCCGGGCCGCCCTGAACTATCTGCGGCAGGCCGTTCCGGGCGCAGCACTTGGACTGTTGGGCTATTCCTTCGGCAGTTATGTCGGCAGTTGGGCGCTTCTGGACGAGCCCGACGTCCAGGCATACGTCGGTGTGGCCCCACCGGTCAGCCATTTCGATCTGTCGCCCCTGGAGCGCCTGACAATCCCCAAGCTGTTGATCCTCGGGACCAACGACACCTTCGCGTCGATCCCGGACTTCGAACGTTTCGTCGGCCGGCTCCAGCAGGTCGAGACCGTGGTTCTTCCGGGGATCGACCACTATTTCATGGGGGCCGGACGGGCCTGGTACGAGCCGATCGCGCCGTTTCTCCTGCACCATCTGCTGGGTCAGCCACAGGGCTGAAACAGACGACCTATGGCGAACGGCCGCTAACGGTTGAAGTGCTATGTCAGGGCTTGCCAGCCGTAAGGCCCTAAGCGACTCTCTCAATCAACGATCGCCACATCCTATCCATCCACACCCATCTGGAGCGTGCCCCCTCGGAGTTAGGCTGCCTCAAAAGGCATTTAAGCAAAGAGGAGAGGCCTGAATGGGTCGTACGACATGCCTTCTGTTGGCCGGTGCCGTGATGGGGGCGTCCTGCGCCCCGGCACCGACAGTTCCTGGCGCAATGGGCACGAAGGCGAACTCAGTGATCGGGAAGGCTGGCACCCCCCCGACATCGGGCGTGGCCGGTTATCTGCAAAGCAGCCATATTGGGTCGCCGGTCGGTGGTCCCGGTGGTTGGGGCGGTTTTGGTCCCGGCGGCAACGGCGGTTTTGATCCTGGCGGCAGAGGTGGCTATGGTCATGGCGGGTATGGTCACGGCGGCAATGGTGGTTTTGATCCCTACTTTGGCGGTTTCAGCGGGTATGGCGGATTTGGGGGCTTTGGCGGTTACGGTGGGTACGGGTTTCCGTACGGGTTACCGTTCTATGGCGGATTTCCCGTGCCAGTCCCGGTGCCCGTCCCTGTCCCCGTTGGCGGTCTGCCCTTCGGTGGCTGGCCCGGCGGGATCGGTGGCATCGGCGGCATAGGTGGCATTGGTGGTGGCATGCCCGGCGGTGGTTGGCCCGGTGGGATGCCTGGCGGCGGCTGGTCCGGTGGCATGCCTGGCGGCGGCTGGTCCGGTGGCATGCCTGGTGGCGGCTGGTCCGGTGGCATGCCTGGTGGCGGCTG
>JACMPN010000542.1 GCA_014377495.1 Candidatus Sericytochromatia bacterium | reverse complement strand
TGAACGAAAACCGCTGGCAAGCCAACGCCCCCCGAGGGGAGGTGGCCGGGGTGGACGGGCGGCGGGGACGCAGCAGGGGCCGCCCGTGGGGACGCGCCGCCCCTGCTGCTGTTGCGCCTTACTTCAGCCAGCCTGGCAAGGCCCCGGGATGGCGGGCCCGGTAGAACGACAACCCGACGGCGCCGACCCCGGCGATGCCGGCAGCCACGACACCCGTGACGATCAGTTGTTTGGGACCGCGGGCGCCACGGAGCAGGGCGACCCCCACGGCCGTGATGCCGACGGCGGCCACGGTGGTCTTGCTGGAAATGTGCGGCAGGCGACGGAGGGTGTTCTTAGCCCCTTCTCCGAGCGACTGCACTTTGTTGTCGACGGCCAGCATGGTGACCCGCCGGCCATCGACCATGAGGATGTTTTTTTTGAAGACGTTCAGATTCAGCTGTTCGCCGGTGGCGACGTAGGTCTTGGGCTCGCAGACCCCGGAGGCGTCGGATGGTGAGGACTTGGCATTGGGAAAACAGTCAGCGCCCTGGTAAAAGATGTGGTCTTTCCCATCTTTCCCCAAGGCCTGCCGGACACGGTCGAGCGTGCCAGGGAGCACCGGCTTTACCGTCACACGGCCAACCGACGTGCCGTTCAACAGCATGCTGGGTTCAATTCCGCCAATCACCGACATACGCTCACCCTCCGTTACCCTTCTATCGGGCCCCACCCGTCAGCGCTTTCCCCAAGGTATGGTCAAGAAAACGTTAAGAGGGCTCCCCTTGGTGGCAAACCCACTGGATCAGGCCCGGGCTGAGCGCCTCGCTGCGGACGGTGGGCATCCATGGCGAAAGCCACCACGCGTGCTTGGTCAGGGTTGACGGGAACGTCTGACGGGTTACACCGTCTAATGGAAGCAAAGGCGTTAGAATGGCCATGCTGACGCCAGCATCGTAGTCGGGGGGTCGTGAATGAGCCGGGGATATCGTTTCACACTGGTTCTGGCACTGGGCCTGGTGGGCTGTGTCCAGGCGGTGACGGCACCGCCTCCGGCCGCCCTGCCGCCGGTGCCGGTGGGCAGCGGGTATCTCGTCGGCACCGTTCGTCCGTTGACTCTGCCGGACGGATGGCAACAAGAAGTGGTCATGCCGGGGATGACGGCCGTGCACCCGCCAGCCGGAACGGCCGTCACGGCCAGACAGACCCTACGCGACCTGCCGGGGGTCACCTTCGTCGAGGCGAACGCCAGGATGCACCTGGTCCGGCCGATCCTGGAGACGGGCCTGCGCATGCAGGCGGAACCGCCGCCTTACGTGCCCAATGATCCCGAGTATCCCAGCCAATGGAACATGACCCTGGCAGGCATCGACCGGGCCTGGAACCTCACCAAAGGTCTGAAGACCCTGAAGATCGGCGTTGTCGACTCCGGGGTGGACCCCCAGCATCCGGACCTGGTGGACAACCTGCTGCCGCTGATCGACATCTGGAAAGACGTCCATGGCACCGACAAGTTCACCTTCGGCGGTCGGGCCTACACGATGGACGGCAAGGACGGCAACGGGCACGGCACGCATGTGACGGGCATCCTGGCCGCTGCCATCGACAACAGCACCGGAGTCGCCGGGACGGCCGGCCAAGTCAAGATCCAGCCGATCAAGGCCACCGACTACGAAGGCAATACCGATGCCCTGACCTTGTTCCGCAGCGTCAAACGGGCCATCGATGAAGGCTGCAAAGTCATCAACGTGAGTATCGGCGGGGACGGCACGGGGGATCCCGACCTCGAGTCGCTGCGGACCACGGTGGCGTACGCCTATACCCACGGCGTGATCATCGTTGCCGCCACGGGCAACGAGTCGGCCCGCTCCCGCAAGTTGATCCAGAACGTCACGCTGCCGGCGGCCTATCCGGGGGCGATCGCCGTGGCCGCAGTGACGCAGTACGACAAGATCGCCGAATACTCCAACGGTGGCCCGCAGGTGGCCGTCGCTGCGCCGGGCGGCGCCGGGATCACCAGTGAGGGACGCAAGATCCGCTCGACCCTGCCGACCTACACGACCTATCTCAGCCTTTCCAGCCGCCTGAACGGCCCCTACGGCGAATTGGCGGGCACGTCGATGGCCTGTCCGCACGTTTCCGGTCTGGCCGCCCTGCTGCTGAGCCAGGAACCGACACTGACGCCAAGTCAGGTCTGCCGGCGGATCGCCCTGACCTGCGACGACGTGGGAGTCAAAGGCTGGGATGCGGACACCGGCTTTGGCCGGATCAACGCCTACCGGGCCTTGTCCGAACGCGTCGAATAACCGGCGTTTCAGGACCCGCAGGGCCCATCCGGACCGGCACCGCCAGGCGCTTGGCCACCGGGCCCAGGACCAACGGCAGCGGGCAATGCGGTACACTGCCGTACGCCCGTCGCCGGACCCGCTTTTGGCAGGCGATCAGGGCGGGATATCGGTTATCGCTGGGGCGTCAGTCAGGTTCGATGCGCACTTTTATCCGCTTGCTTGCCGCCTGTGTCATCACGGTCATCCTCGCCACACTGCCGGCTCAGGCAGCGGCCGGACACGGGTCGGATTCGCTCTGGGCCGGCCAGCCCCCCGCAGCCTTGCGGCAGCACACGTTTGAGCTGTTCGCCAGACATGGCCGGCCGTTCGTCGATCCCCAATGGCAACTGCATTTCAGCAATCAGGCCTGGTACAAGCCGGATCCGGCCTACCGTGACGATCGCCTCACCGACCAGGAGCGCCTGGTGCTGCGGGGCGTGATGGCCCAACGCCTCAAGCTGGCCAGCGTCGGGGACCGCCAGGATCGTCCCCTGTTTCAGGTCGAGCGGGACATCCTGAAATCCGGCAAGGCCATTGATTGGCGCCCATTGGCCTGGCTGGGTGCAGCGAACGGACTATGTCTCATCGTTTTCATCCTCTGGCGCAAAGCGCGGGTGGTGGCCCTGCTGGGCTTTGTGGCCACGACACTGCTGATTTACCGGGGCTACCAGGCCCTCAGTTCGATCAAGTCAGACGTCGACATCGACACCGCCTATGTGTTGCAGGGACCGATCCAGACGATCGACACACAGGTGGGAACCACCTTTCTGACCCTGGGCGACATCTCCTATCTCTACAACGGCCGCTATCCCTTCCGGGTCGGCGAGATGGTCACCCTGGCCGTCAGTTCCAGCGGCATCGTCCTGCAGGCCAACGGTAACCGGGCACCGATCAAGCTGAAGTAGGCGTCAGGCGCACGTTAGGAAACACCCGCATGGCGGTACGATGCCCTGTAATGGGTGGCGTATGCCCTGCCTTTCCGGCGACCGGGATGGCCACACCCTTGGGGGAGACGATGTGAAACGGATCATCTGTGCCAGCCTGGGTCTGACCGTCATTGGTTGTGCGCCGATTCCCACCCAGTCGGCCGATGCCCGTCCCCCACTGGCGATCGGCGCCGGCTACCTGGTGGGCACATCGGCCGAATTGGCCCTGCCCGGCGGCTGGGACCAGCAACCGGTGATGCCGGCGATGCGCTTCGTACAGCCCCCGGCAGGCATCGGTCCCGAGGCGATGGTCACCCTGCGGGCTTTGCCGGGTGTGCGCTTTGTCGAACCGAACCGACGCCTGAGCCTCGTGCGCCCCCTGTCGTCCGCCGCATGGTCGGCACAAGCGGCAACGACGCCAGCGGAGCCTGTGGTGGGCTGGAACATGACCCTGGCCAGCTTCAACCGGGCCTGGAAGCTCCTGCATATCCCCAGGCCCGTCAAAGTGGCCGTCATCGATTCGGGTGTCGACGTCACCCATCCGGACTTGGCCCAAAACACCCTGGCGGAGATCGACGTCTGGCAAGAAGTGCATGGCACCGACCGGTTCCGCTTCGGGACCCGGATCTACGTCACCGACGGCAAGGACGGCAACGGCCATGGCACGCATGTCGCCGGCATCCTGGCCGCCTCGGCGGGCGCCGGTTCGGGCGGCACGGTGCAGATCCTGCCGATCAAGGCGACGGATTACCGCGGTGAGACCGACGCATTGACCTTGTACCGCGGTATCCAGCGGGCCCTGACGGAGGGCTGCAAGGTGATCAACATGAGCATCGGCGGCCCCCAAAACATCGCCAACGAGGACGCCGACGTTGAGTCACTGCGTACGGCAGTGGCCGAGGTGTTTGCCAAAGGGGTGTTGATCGTGGCGGCGACGGGCAACCAAGCGGCCCAGTCCCGCCGGCAGGTCTCCCCGGTGGATCTGCCCGCGGCGTTCCCCGGCACGATCGCCGTTGCGGCCGTCACGCAGTTTGACAGGGTCGCCACTTACTCCAACGGCGGCCCCGAAGTGGACGTCGCCGCGCCCGGCGGCGCCGGCAATGCCCGGGAGGGGGCCAAGATCCGCTCCACGCTGCCCACGTACCCGGCTTTCATGACCCTGTCCGAAAAGATCACCGACACTTACGGCAACCTGCAGGGGACGTCGATGGCGTCGCCGCACGTTGCCGGATTGGCCGCCCTCCTGCTGGCCCAGGAACCGACCCTGACCCCCAGCCAGGTCTGCCGCCGCATCTCATTGACGTGCGACGATATCGGCGCGCCGGGCTGGGATCAGGACACGGGCTTCGGCCGGATCAACGCCTACCGGGCCCTCACCGAACGGGTGGAATAGCCACTCAGGCGTGGGTCGCCAACGGCCGCCGCCGCGTCACCTGGTGGCAGTGGCGGCAACGGGGCTCATAATGGTCGGCCGCCCCGACGAGGATGACGGGGTCGTCCCACTCGGCGGGCTCCCCGTTGATCAACCGCTGGGTCCGGGTCGCCGGCGAGCCGCACTGCACGCAGATGGCCTGCAACTTGTCGACGTACTCGGCGACGGCCAGCAGGCGGGGCATGATCCCGAAGGGCTCGGCCCGGAAATCCAGGTCCAGACCCGAAACGAGGACGCGTTTGCCGGCGTCAGCCAAGTCCCGGATGACGTTGAGGATGCCATCGTCGAAAAACTGGACCTCGTCGATGGCGACGACGCTCGTCTCGGGGCTGACCGCCACGAGAATCTCGGCGGCCATATCGACGGCAATGGCCTCAATGGTCCCGCCGGCATGGGTGGCGATGGCCAGTTCGTGATAGCGATCGTCGATGGCCGGCTTAAAGGCCTGCACCTGCTGACGGGCGATGCTGGCCCGGCGGACCCGGCGGATCAGTTCTTCGGACTTGCCCGAGAACATGCCCCCGCAGATCACTTCGATCCAGCCGCCTGCGACGTGTCGCTCCCCGGTATTGCGCACAACCACCTCACCACCGAAAGACGTTTAAGGCAAACGTCCGATTATCTCCCTGAAAGAGGTTCAGTGTACCATCGCCGTCGCTGTCGTCCCCCGACCAGAGACTGGCATCCCCGATGGCCACCACCCGCCCGGCGCCGAGCAAAGAGACGCCGATGGGGCTGAAATTCCCCCAGACTGCCGCCACCCGCATGCCCTGTTGGCCCAGGCGGCCTGTCTGATACGTGTTGTGGCTGTCCAGGGGCACCTTGCCGCCCTCGCGGACCCGGACCCGGCACGCCTCGAAGAGATCCACCTGCCGGACGCCGTCCCAGAGGCCGGGCGCCGTCCCTGCCGGCAGCGGAATGGCGCCGGGACGCTCACGCCCGGAGTCCGGTGACCGGAGGGCATCTCCCCCGAAGCCCAGATTGAACGGTAACAGCAGGTCATTGGCGGCTTGCAGGTTGAACCCGCCAAAGCCCCCCCATTCGCCCAGCACGATCAATTTGCCGCCTTGGCGGACCCAGGCGACCAGGCGGTCCCGCTCGTCGCTGGCCAATCCCGTGCTCATCACCGGAACGACGACGATGTCCACCCCGCCAAGATCGCCCAAGGGCCCGTCCTGCAGCCGACTGACCCGATAGCCCCGGCCGGTCAACAGGGCATACAGGCCCGCCAGTTCACCGGCATCGCCATCCCGACCGAAACTGCGGCGGGAAAGGTCGACCAGGATGTGGGGGAGGCGGCCGACCGGCACCAGGCTCTGGTCACCGAGATCAGTCGCTGCCGGGACATTGATCGGGCCGAGGTTCTGGGCGACATAGCCGGTCGCTGCCATGCGCAGTGTCGTGTAGGTGTCCCCCACTGCCAAACGGAAGTGTCCGGCAGAGTCGGTCAGGGTCGACCGTTGCCCGTCGCTGACGCAGGCACCTGCCAGCGGTCGTCCCTGACTGACCACCCGACCGGTCAAAATCCCCGTGGCCGGCAGGAGTTCAAGCAGGACGACGCTCCGCCCCACGGCGGCCAGATCCGTCTGCTCGGTCGTCTTGGTCACCGGGAGGAAACCGGGGGCTTCGGCCCGGATGACGAGATCGTCCGAAGGATCGATGCCGATGACCCCCAAGGCGCCATCCTCGCCGGTTTCCTGGGTCTTCTGGGCCTTCAGGCCATCCCCGGAGACATCCACGAGGGCTCCGGCGACCGGTTGCCCGCCGGCCCGCACCGCAATGGCCAAAGTGCCCTGCCGGCGGCCGTCATCAGCGATGGGGGCGGCTGGCGGCGGCGGCGGGCTTGACCACCAGCAGCCGCCCAGACAAGTCAGGACGAGGATTCCGGCGATCAGGCCGGTCATCCGTGGCAACGGCTGCGTATACACCATCCGCTCAGCCGCCCGGACCGGCGGCATGCAGGGCAGCATCGACCCGCAGGCGGCCGTAGCCACTGGCCGTGTCGAACCCCACCGGTCCGACGTCGATGGCCGTGGCGGCCAAACGTACCCGGACCTGGGCCGGCGTCAGGGTCGGCTCACGGCTCAGCAGCAGCGCCACGGCCCCGGCCACGTGGGGACAGGCCATCGACGTGCCGGCCAATTCGGCATAGGGGCCGTCAATATGGGCTTTCATCCCCTCAAACGTGGCGTAGGTGGGCCAGGTGGAGCGGATCTTCGCCCCTTCCCGGCGGTTGCCCCCGCCGCCCGGGGCCGTGATCACCGTCTCCGGCCCGCCGTTGGAATAGTTGGCGATCAGTTCCTTGTCCGTGATGGCCGAAACGGCGATGACACCCGGATAAGCGGCCGGAATGGCGACGGGCGCCACCTCACCGATGCGGCGGTTGGACTCGTTGCCTGTGGCCGCCACGATGACGACGCCCTTGCTGATCGCAAAGGCCACCGTCTGGGCGAGGGCCCTGCCCTCGACGGCGTCCGGTGGTCCGCCGATGCTGATATTGATCACCCGGCACCCCTCATCGACAGCCCGCTTGATCGCCCGGGACAGGGTAAAGGCGCTGGTGTTGCCTTCATAGTCCGTGGCCTTGATCGGCAGCACGGTTACCCCCGGGGCCACCCCGCTGACCCCGGACTCGGTATCCAAGGTGGCCGCCAGGATCCCCGCCACGTGGGTCCCATGGCCGTTGCCGTCCCGGCCGTCGTAATCGAAATCACCCGTCGTCGTGTGCAGGGTATCGGACCCCTCCGTCTCGACCCAGACATCGACCAGGGGCAGTAAATGGTCCTGCAGGTCCGGATGGTGCGGGTCGACGCCCGAATCGATGACGGCCACCTTGAGGTCCCGGTTGCCGCTGGTCAGGGTCCAGGCTTTGTCGACACCGGCCAGAAGCAGGTTCCAGGCCATCGGGGCGGCGGGCCGGGTGCTGAACCCCGGCAACGGATCGGGCCGGCTGATTTGGGCGATGCTCACCGGACGGGTCAGGGCGTAGTGGCGGTTGGCCTCGACAAAGCGGGTGCCGGCCAGGCCTTTGAGATAGGCCTCGGCGAGGACCGCCTCGGCCAGTGGCACGACCACCCGGTGCAGGTCCGGCAGCAACGTCTCCACGCGCCAGCCGGCGGGGACGACGGGTACCGTCCCGCCCAAAAGCCAGACCGCCTGCGGGGCCACGGCGGCGACAGGCGGTCTGGTGCAGGCGAAGAGCAGTGAAGCGGCGATCAGGCCGAGGCGCAGGGTCCGGAAAGGCCGGCTACGAGCCATAGTGCGGTTCTGCAGGCCGTACGGCTGGGATGAGGCGGTAGGCGCGGGCGGCCGCCACGGCCGTCTGGGCGCCGGGCCGCACGATGATCGCGTACCGGGTCAGCCGGCGGACCGTGCCGGCCGCAAACACACTCTGAAAAAGCTGCTGCTGGTTGGCATCCGCCCAGGGGTGAAACTGGACCTGAACGTCGTTGGCGGCCAGAGAAATCCCCCCGACCAGCGACGCATTTGAGCCCAACTGCTGCGCCGCACCGCTCGGCATCGGATAGGGATGCTGCAGGCTGGCCCCGGCCACACCGGGCTGGCTCTCGGCCAGCCGGCGGGCGAGGTTGGCATCGGCTGAGGCCGGCAACTGGACCCGGGCCAGGCCCGTCGTCGGGTCGACCTCGACCCGGCTGGCCCCCAACGCCTTGGTCAAGGCATCAATGTCGAGCTTGGCCCCGTCCAGTGGGGTGAGGGTCAAACTCGCAGCCGACAGGGGCTGGTTTTGAAAGACCATCGGCTGGTATTGGTCTTCGGCAAAAATCGGCGCCACCGGATCGGTCTCGGCCACGTCCGGCAAGGCGGCAAACAGCGTCGCCAGCTGATCGGCCCGGATCCGCCGCCGGCCGGTCACGATGTAGACGCT
The DNA here is from genome assembly GCA_014377495.1 of Candidatus Sericytochromatia bacterium. GTDB lineage: Bacteria > Cyanobacteriota > Sericytochromatia > JACMPN01 > JACMPN01 > JACMPN01. The sequence continues at coordinate 3,577 of JACMPN010000542.1, read as the reverse complement.
AGGATCAGGATGGGACATCACGGTCACCCCCGTCACTGCCAGAATCGCGGCGATCCGCCCGGGCGCCACTTTTGGCCCGAAGTGGATCGTCAGTTTCAGGGCCGGCGCAGCGAATGCCACGGTGCCAACCGTCAGGCTGGCGATCGCCACTGCGAGTGTCAGGCCGATGCTCCGTCCCATGTGCCCCTCCTTGCCACCTTGGCAGCGATGTGTGTGTCCGTCATCAGCCGAAACGGCCAGCGGCGGCCGGGTCCGGCGCCAAAGGCTAACTCTTGTCGCCGCTCTTGCTGCCGTAACGGATCACGGCCGGGTCGTTGACATACTTCGGCGCCAGGCCTGCCATCCCGTTCGGCAGTTGGTCCGGCACACTGAAGTGCAGCGGGTCGCCATCGGAGACATAGCGCCAGGCCGGATTTTTCGTCAGGAAGGGAAAGTGCCGGGTGAATTCGGAATCGATGCCCTGAATGCGGGGGATAAGCAGCGGTTTCCAGTTTTTGCTCAACGGGCTGACAGTCGGTTCCGAACCCACCAGGAAGGCGGCTTCGTGGTACTTGGAGACGAGGGTCAGGTTCTTGGGGACCAGGCCGTAGGGATAGGCCAGCGTGCGCACAGCATAATTCGGAATCAGCGTGTGGATCAGAGCCACGGCCCCCCCGATTTCCTTGTCGACCTTGGCGTCGGCCAATTGGCTGAGCCCATCATGACTGATCGTGTGGTTGCCAATCTCGTAGCCGTTCTTGACCAACCATTCGAGCTTGGCTTTGGCATACGGCGGTTGACCGAAGAGACTTTCGGGCAGCACGAAGAAGGTGCCGTTTTTGCCCCCGTCCGGGTGGGCCTTGGCGAAAGCCTCCAGGATGCCGACGGCGCAATTGGGGTCGATCTTGGGGGGTGTGCCGGGCAGATAGCGGAACTGCCCCTCGGTGGCGTCGTCAAAGGTCAGGGCATAGGGCGTCTTGCCGGCGGGCGTACTGATCCGGTTGCTGACGATCTCATGCAGGCTCGTCAGGTAATAACCATCTTTGTAAAGCCGCTCGAGATCGGCCCGGAAATGCGCCGGAGTGCGCACCCAGCGGTCCTCTTTGGGGGCGATCTGGTGGTATTCCAGCACGGGGATCAGACCCAACTCGTTGGCCCTGACGGCACTGGCGCTGGCCGCCGTCGCAGTCGTGGCGGTGGCCACAGCGGCGGTGGCCGTACTGCCGGTGGCCTGAGCCTGGGCGGCACCATTGGACGACGTGGCCCTCTCGGTGCGGGAGTTGCATGCGGTGAGGGCCATCAATAACAGGGCATGGCAAACGTGGCGGCCAAAACGGGTCATGGGACTCCTCGGTTCGATAGGGGGTATGCCAGATCACCGGCGCCACGGAAAAAGGCGGCCAAAGCGACTTAACTTCATTGTAACGCCCGCATCGATCCGCCGGCAGGGCCCGGGATGATTTGTCGACAGCGCCCGGACACGGTATGATCCTTCATATTCCGTATCTAAAAGTCATTAAGCAAGCATCGGCGACGGTCGCCGGGCTTTGACTGGCTGGGAGGCGAAATCCATGGCTACCTCGACCCGGGCGCAGACTCTGCGGGACCAGCTCCAGCAGGCGCTGACACGCCAGCTCGGCTTATCCGACGTCCGGATCGACATCACCGGTCAGACATTGCGACTCAGCGGCGAAGTGGCCCATGCCGGTGAGCAGCGCCGGGCGGCCGAGCTGGCCCGCCAGATGGCGCCCGAGCTGCGCATCGATGCCCGGCTGTCAGTTTCCCAAGATGGCCGGGACCGGGACGAAGCCCTGCAGATCGCCGCCATGCAGGCTTTGGACGAGCACAACGAGTTGGCGGATCAACAGATGGCTGTCGTCGTCGAAGGGACGGTCGCCCGCCTGATCGGCATGGTCAGCCGTTACAGCCTGATGGGCGAAGCCGTGGCGCTCTGCCGCCGCATCCCCGGGATCACAGCGGTGGAAACCGCTGACCTGGAGAGCAGCGGCCCGTCGACGGCCGCCGACTCGGCCACGACCCGCCTCGAAGCCGCCCTGGCCCTCGATCCCCGCCTGGAAGCCACCGGCTTGGCGGTGACCGTCAAGGACGGGATTGCCCAAGTCAGCGGCGCCGTTCGCCAAGCTTCCGAGCGGGTGGCCGCCGTCGAGATCGCCGCCGCCCAGACCGAAGTCCATCGGGCGATCTGCCGGATCACCGTGGCCGGCACCGATGCCGCGGAAGACGAGATGCTTGCGGCAGCCTTGCAGCCTCAGCTGCCGCCCGGCTGCCACGTCTGGGTCTGCGACGGCATTGCCTACCTCTTCGGGACGCTCTCGGCCGACGATCAGCAGATCGCCGAAGCCGTCACCCTGACCACCCTGGCCCGGGTCGTTTCCCTGATCCGCCCCGAAAGCCCCACCGAGTAACGCCTCCCCGACCGCTGGGTTACCGACGGGTCGCGCGTCCGTGAGAGACCGTTACGGAACACGACGCCTGGCTCGGCCGCCGCTTATGGCACACTGCGGCTATGTCCCTACTTGAGTTCGAACGCGCCCACTGGGCGGCGGGCCGCCACTTCATGGCCGGGGTCGACGAAGCCGGCCGCGGCCCGTTGGCCGGCCCCGTCGTTGCGGCCGCCGTCATCCTGCCCTGCGGCCGCCGACGGCTGCGTGCCCTGGACGGGCTGACCGATTCCAAACAGCTGACGGCGGCGCAGCGGGCGGCCTTCGTCCCCGTGATCCAACGCACGGCGTTGGCCTTCGGCGTCGGGTTGGCCACGGCCCCCGTCATCGACGAGATCAACATCCTGCAGGCGACTTTTCTGTCCATGCGCCGGGCCCTCCGGTGCCTGGAGGGCAGCTTTGCAATCTCCTGCGACGGCGTCCTTGTGGATGGCAACCGCCGCATACCGGACCTGATCGCCCCGCAGTGGACGATCATCAAAGGCGACTCACTCAGCCTGAGCATCGCCGCGGCCAGCGTCCTGGCCAAGGAATTCCGCGATGCGTTGATGATCCGGCTGGACGCCACCTATCCGGGGTATGGGTTCGCCCAACACAAGGGTTACCCGACAGTCTCCCACCGGGCGGCGATCCAACGCCTGGGTCCGTGTGTACAACACCGGATGACCTTTGGGGGAGTCCGCCCGGCGGACTGATCCCGGCACCTTTGGCCATCTTGCCCATGGCTCCGGCCGTGGCCGGCTCGCTACCCTAGCGTGGGGATGCTCACCGGAGATGGCAGGAGGGTGGGGCCGTTGATGATGGATTCTGACGATTACATTGCCCCCGATACCAAGCGCTACGCACTCACCTTGGCTGCCGACTACGCCGATGGGGTTGTCTTGAACCTGACCATCATCGTCAGTGACCAGATGCCGGCGACGCGGGCGATCAAGATCCTCAATGCCGCCATCGACGAACTCGTCGAAACCGAGGCCATTGACCTGGGTGTGGCGCTCGCCGAGGACTGACACGGTGGCAGGGACTTAGTCATCCCAAAGGCCGGCAGGCGTGGGCCTGCCGGCCTTTGGGCAATTCACAAAACCCCGCCCCGGCCGGCTCTAAGCGTCACCGGCGGGGGTCCCCCGGACGGAGGC
>JACMPN010000541.1 GCA_014377495.1 Candidatus Sericytochromatia bacterium | reverse complement strand
TATGGCCGTGCGGGCGGCGTGGGCGCCCGGATTCTGCGGCTCCCTGCTCTGGGTGGGTGTCGGACCGCACCGTCGGGCACAGCCTTGGGCCCACGTGTCGCCAGCCACCATTTCGGCCGCCGGCACAGGTGGCACTGGAAAAATGATCCTGCGACTGGAGGGTCATTTTCGTTGATAGGCGGGGGACGACCTGCATAATGGCGTGAGAGGCTGGAGGTGCATGAATGGCTGATCGTGATGCCGACAAACGGCAGGAACGGGACCAGACCGACGAGAGCCTGCGGGTGGAACGTATCAAGGCCGATGCCAGCGTTGCCGTGAAACAGGGCGTTGCCGAAGCGGCAGAGGACGAGCTGGTGCGGCTGGCTCGCGAGCGTGCCGATGCCGTCGTGCAGACCGCACGGGACGACGCCGATCATGATGCTCGTCCGCTGCCGCAGGCCAGCAAAGCCAAGACCGAGCAGGCGCGTGACCAGGCAGATGCCCAAATCGTGGTGGAACGCTCCCAGGCCGATTCGCGGCTGGAAGTCGAACGCACGGACCGCGTCAGTGCCCATGCCGGAGCCCTGGCGGTTGAACGCGAAGCCACCGATGCGGATCTGGTCGAGGAACGGGCCCACGCCGATACCGTCATCGCCGCCCGGGACCAGTTTCTCGCCACCGTCAGCCATGACCTGCGTTCACTCCTCTGCGGCCTCTCGCTCAACGCCGAGCAACTCGTCAAACACTCGCCGGATGGTGCCGGCGGTGACAAGCTGCGGGCGTTTGCCGGCAAGAGCCAACGGATGGTTGCCCGTATGGGTCGCCTGGTCAACGATCTCCTCGATGTCGCCAGCATCGAGGCGGGCGTGCTGGCCCTCCTCCTGGAGCAGGTCGACTTCAGCCAGATCCTCCAGGACACGATCGACGTCTACGAGCCGATTGCCGTCGCCAAGGGCGTCACGCTCACCATCGAAGCTGCGGCATTGCCGCAAGAAGTCGCGCTCGACGGCGGACGGGTCTTGCAGGTACTGGCCAACCTGATCAGCAATGCGATCAAATTCACCCCGGCAGAGGGCCGGGTCGTCATCCGGGTCCAGGTCGATGGCCACATGATGCATGTCGCCGTGAGCGATACGGGCATCGGCATTCCCGAAGACTCGCTGGAGACGGTGTTCGAGCGGTTCCGTCAGGTCAGCCGGGATGCCCGCGGCCTCGGTCTGGGCCTGCACATCGCCAAGTCCATCGTCGTGGCGCACGGGGGCAAAATGTGGGCGGAGAGCCAGGTCGCCGCAGGCAGCACGATTCACTTCACGTTGCCCACCAAGGCGCCCGACGCCTAAACGACCGTTTTTCCGGCGGTCCCGCATCACCTGCTGCAGCATTGCGGCGGTGATCCGACAACGCTGCATCGCTTCCCATCCGTGGCCCGCCGTCAATGCGGCAGGTGCGCCACCACCAAGGCCCGGGGAGCATGGAGTGAAAACGGTTTTTCCAGGCGGGCATTGGGAACCGTTTCCAGAAACGTCCGGGCCACCGGCGTGAAGCCCCCCCCCGCACGTGAAGATCATGCGTTCCGAGGCGGTGCCGGGCAGCCGGGTCAGGATCTGGTGAATCTCCCTGCCGGTCACGTTGGGCATCAGCAGGTCACACGGGATCAGCGCGACGTATGCGCCGGCGGCGATGCGCTGGATGGCCAAAGCCCCATCGGTTTCGCAAACCACATCGTGATCACGCCCCAGAGCGCGCACCGACGTGATGGCCGGTTCGTCAGGGATGATGAGCAGCCGGCGCCTGTTCACGGAGGGCGACCCGCCACCGTCTGGGTGCTGGTGTGGAGGGCGTAAGCCGCTGGCCCGAGGGATTACCGGCCGCCCTGCGACTTAGAAGGCCCAGGGCTCGGATGCACCTCGAGGCTCAAATCGGCAGGGCCCCGGGCCGGTCGCCAAGCCACTGGGGCGGCCGGCAACTCGTCGGATTTTGACTGTTTGGCTCCAAGGGCCTCAAGAGGCCGATTTTGAAGCCCAAAGTGGCAGTCGGGCAAGTTCCCGGCTGGTGCCCCGCCCGGCCCGCGCTGCGGCGGCCCGGACGAACGGTAATCGGTTCCTTGATTTAAGCAGAGGGGCACCCCGCAACATACCTGCGGGGTCCCGACTGGTCCTTGGAGGCAGAGGGCTGGACTCGGTTTCGTAAATTTCGTATAAAAGGTAAAGAGTATACGAACTCGGAGGAGAGGGCCCATGCTCAAGATTTCCGCTGGTGACGCTCGCGAACAGTTTGCCGAGATCATCAACCAGGTGGGCTACAGCAAAGAGCGCATCGTGGTGACTCGGCATGGCAAGGACATTGTCGCCGTCGTCCCCATCGAGGACCTCAAGCGCCTTGAGGCTTCCGCCGTCGAGGATGCGCTGCGCCTCGGCAATGACCGCTATGGGCGCATGTTAAAACGCCTGGCCGATGGCGCCTAGGTTTCTGACCCTCGGGATCGTCGAGACGATTCACCGCAACCAGGTCGAGCACTACGGCGGATCCCTGGGGGTGCGTGAACCCGGCGGCCTGGAGTCGGCCATTGCCCAGGCCGAAGCGTCGTTCGGTGGCGAGTATCTGCACGCGTTTCCGTTTGAGATGGCCGCAGCCTATCTTTTTCACCTGGTCCAGAATCACCCCTTCATCGATGGCAACAAGCGGGTGGGGGCCATGGCGGCGTTCGTGTTCCTGCAAATCAATGGCTACGATCTGCGGGCAGACGAAGATGCCTTTGAGGCGCACACGATGGCGGTGGCCCAGGGCCAGACCGACAAGCCGCAGATAGCGGCGTTTCTACAGCAGCATTCCGTTGCTCTTTGAATCGGCATTGTCGGTAACGTGTCTTGTCGGACCCTGACCGACGGCCCGCGTCATGGCGGCGAGGCTTTCAATGGCTCTTACTGCCATCTGCTGTCCTGCTAGCGATTTTTGTCTGGGGGCCAGCGTCGCTGGCCAACCCAGTGCGGTTGCTGCTCTTTGTTTTGTTAGCATCGCTGTTTTTGCTGCCAGGGCCTGCTTGGCTGTTGGTGTTCTGGTTGGGAGGGGAGATCGTCCACCTTCGGACTCTCAGTCGCCGACCATCAGAGGACATTGTTTCCAATGGATGCCTGGGCTGCACTCCGAAATGCCTAAATCGCCGGCTGGAGGGCTTCCCGGCCGCCCTGCGGCCTACACGGCCCAGGGCTCGGATTCACCTCGAAGCCCAAATCGCCAGGGCCCCGGGCCGGTCGCCAAGCCACTGGGGCGGCCGGCAACTCGTCGGATTTCGGGTTTTTCGTCTCAACGGCCTCAAAAGGCCGATTTCAAGGCCCAAAGTGGCAGGCGGGCGAGTTCCCGGCTGGTGCCCCGTCTGGCCCGCGCTGCGGCGGCCCGGACGAACGGTAAG
>JACMPN010000540.1 GCA_014377495.1 Candidatus Sericytochromatia bacterium | reverse complement strand
GTCTCACAGGCGACGCACCCTGAACCGCACCGGGTCAACCTTTCAGAGCTTCTCGGGGTTCGTCCCCACGGTGATCGGCGGCGGCGGATCATCGGCGGTATAGGTCTTGTGGCGGACGACCCAGATGCGCCAGCCGACGGCGACGAGGGGACCTGCCAGGAACAGTCCGACGAGGCCGAAGAACTGCGCCCCGATCAGGACGGCAATGAAAATCGCCATCGGGTGCACTTCCAGGCTGTCGCCGAGCACCTTGGGCACGATCAGGTTGTTCTCCAGCACTTGGACCACGGTGAAGAGGGCAATCATTTTCAGGGCCAGGACCGGGCTCTGGGCAAAGGCGAGGACACCGGCGAAGCAGCCGGCGATGATCGGACCGATGTTGGGCACGGCTTCGAGCATGCCGGCGACGAGGGCGATCGACAGGGCGTAGGGCATGCCGATGAGCCAGGCGCCGATGCCGACAGCGGTGCCGATGATCAGACCGAGGACGACCATGCCCTTCAAAAAGCTGCGCAGCACCGTGCCCGTGATCGTCATCCCCTGTTTGAAACCCGCCCGTGTGGCGGCAGGCAGTTGATCATTGACCCACTGGATGATTTCCGGCCCTTCCAACAGGCCATAAACGATGACCCAAAAGGCGATGATCATCTGCAGCAAATTGCCGACGAGGCCAGCGATGGAGGCCCCCACCCAGGCAACGATGGCGATACCGGTTTCCTGGAGGCGCTGCCGGATTTCCAGTTCATGGGCGGAGAGGTCGTAGTTGATCCCGTACCGCTTGAGGAAAGTTTCGCCGGTGGCGCCAAGACTGGTCAACTGTTGCAGGTATTCCGGAAACTTGGTGGCGATCTGCTCACCCTGCGCCAACAGGCTGGGCACGAGGATCAGGAAAAACACCGTGATGACGCAGCTGGCGGCAAGCATGGCGATGACGACCCGGACCCAGCGGGGCCATTTTTGCGGCAATCGGGCCACGATCGGCCAAAGCGCAAAAGCACCGAAGGCCCCCATGATGATGGGCAGGAGGATGCCCGACAGGCTGAAGAACGCCCAACTGCCCAACGCCAGGGCGAGCAGCCAGAAAAGGCGCCGGGTATAGGAATCCTGCGGAGCGGCCATGGCCACCGTGCCTTTCTCAATGGTCTGAATCACCGCTGGCGATCCGGATACGGGTCGTCAGCATGCAGCCAACAGGGAGGCGTTGGGGCGGTGAGGGTGGTCCGAGTGCTAGGAGGCCCCGGCGACAGCTCCTTTCCGGAGCTTAGCCAGGGCCGACAACGCAATCGGGCCGCCATCGCCGCCCCAACGCCTCCCTGTCAGTTAGGCGACGGAACGGCGGCGCCCCTTGGCCGTGTCCGCATCCCGCCATAGGGCGAGCAGCGGGCTGGCGACGAAGATGCTGGAGTATGTGCCGACGGCGATGCCGATCAGCATGGCCAGCACGAAGCCGCGGATGCTCTCGCCACCGAAGATCAACAGCGCCGTCAGCGTCAGACAGACGGTCAGGGACGTGTTGATTGAACGGGCGACCGTCTGGTTAATGCTGTCGTCAGCGATGTCGGAGAAGCTCTTGTTGGTCTTGGGACCGGCCAGCTTGGCATTTTCACGGATGCGATCAAAGACGACGATTGTATCGTGGACACTGAAGCCGGCCACCGTGAGCACGGCGGTGACGAAGAGGCTGTCGATCTCCATGCCGGCGAACTTGCCGAGGATCGAGAAGAGCCCGACGATGATCAGCACGTCATGCAGCATCGCCCCGATGGCGCAGAGAGCGTAATCGTAGCGGAAACGCATCGAAAGGTAGGCAATGATGCCGCCGATGACGATGGTCATCGCCCAGATGGAATTCCAGAGCAGTTCGGTGCCGACCGAAGGTCCGACCACCTCGACCCGCTCTGTTTTGAACTCACCGATCTTGGCGCGCATCTGCTGGAAAACGATGACCTGTTCCTTGTTGTCGATGGATTTGGCCCGGACGAGGGCAATGCTGTCACTGCCCGCAGGCGACATCTGCACCATGGCGTCGTGGATGGCCGTGCCCTTGAGCGAGTCCTTGACCGCTTGGGCGGTGACGGTGGGTGGTACGCGCAACTCAAACATGGTGCCGCCCGTGAAGTCGATGCCGACCTTCATGCCGAACAGGACCAGCGAAATCAGACCCGGGATGAGCATAAACAGGGAAATGGCGAACCAGAGGTTCCGCCGCTTGACGATCTCGAGGTGACGCACGGGTCCCGATCTTTCTAGACTTCGATGGCTTCAATGCAGACAAAAGGGCAAAGTACCCAGTCATGGTACCGGTCCGACCGCAGCCCGGCTAGTGTCGGCACCCCGGCAGCCGTCTTGGCCAGCATGCTGAAAGAGGGAGGCTTTTTCTGTGGTCAGGGCGATAGCCTGGTGCGTTGATAGCCTTATAATGGAAGCGGATCTGCGTTTCCGCCCGCCAAGCAGGGCTCAATGAAGGTGGTACAGGCCGACGGCCATGATCGACTATTACGAGCTCCTCCAGGTCCACATAAAGGCGTCGCCCGAGATCATCAAGAAGGCGTATCGCACGCTGCTGCTTGAAATGAACAACCACCCGGACCTCGGCGGTTCGTCCGAGCGGACCAAGCAGCTCAACGAGGCCTATGCCACCCTGTCGAATCCGGATCGCCGACGCGAGTACGACCGCTCGCGCCGGGTCGGCACCATCGGTGGCACCCGGCCGCTGGACTCGGTCATCGTGCCTTGCCCGTCCTGTGCCACGAAGAACCGGGTGAAGTCCCTGGCCAACCTGCGCCTCGCCAAGTGCTCCCGTTGCGGGGCCCGGTTGACGCCGGCTTCCGACCGGGCAGCCACGCGGGACTGGAGCGAGTGGATCTGGTCCGCCCTGCCCCAGCGCACCTGCCCCAGTTGCCAGCATCAGACCCGCCTGTTGGACAAGCGCTGTCCCCGTTGCGGTCATGCCTTCGGCCGCAAAGCCATCGCCGGCGGGCTGCATCGCCAGCCGGTGCTGTGGTTTGCGATCGCCGGCGCCGCAGTCGCCGTGTTGGCGGCGCTCTATTGGCCGATGGTGGTCGGTGTCGTCAGCCAGGCCTTGCCCGGCAACCATGCCGCCGAGGATGCCCTGGTCACCGCCAAGCGTCTGACGGCAGAGGGCCATACCGCAGGCGCCGTGCGGGCCTGGCAGGACGTCCTCAAGACCAATCCCACGGATGCCGAAGCGGCCGCCGCCCTTGGCAAGCTTTACCTCAAGCAGGGTGACAGCCGTCTGGCCGTGCAATATCTCAAGCAGGCGGTCACGGCCAGGCCCGAATTGGCCGCCTGGCATTTCGCCCTTGCCTCGGCCTACAGCAAGGCGGGCAATCGACCGGAGGCCATCCGCCACTTCCGCCGGGTCATTGAGCTGGAGCCCAAGGCTGGGGCCGCCCACTTCAACCTGGGTTACCTCCTGCAAGCGGAAGGCGACATGGACGGGGCCGAGCAGGCGTATCGCACTGCCAGCGAGTTGGAGCCCGACCGTTCCGATGCCCTGGTCAACCTCGGCGTGCTGCTCGTCAAGCGCAACCAGCCCGGTGACGCCGCCATCAGCTTCCAAAGCGCCCTGAAACGGCACCGTGATGATGCTGAGGCCCACTACAACCTGGGGTTGGTCTTTGAAACCGCCGGCCAGACGGACATCGCCGGCAAACATCTCGAACAGAGTGCCCGGCTGTACCTCGCCCAGGGACAGACGGAAAAGGCCAAGACGATTCGCGACAAGGTGCTGCGCCTACGAGCCCTGCATGACGGCCAGCCTCTGGCGTTGCCCGCCCAATAATTGTCCCGCTACTCGGCCAGTTCGACGACGGTGACCCCTGCCCCGCCTTCCGGGAGCGTGCCCCCCCGGAAGCGGTCCACATAGGGACTTTCCTTCAGGTATTCCGTCACGGCGGCCCGCAAGGCGCCGGTACCTTTGCCGTGGATGATGTAGAGCGTCCGGTGATTGCTCATGAACGCATCATCCAGAAACTTGTCGAGCCCGGCTAAGGCCTCAACGGCCATCTGGCCACGCAGGTCCAGCTCCCAACCTGATACCGCACTAACGGTCATGGCCGGTGCAGATTGTTGGGTGGTGACCACGTGCGTCCGCTTGGGTTTGCCCGTCCGGGCGGCGCCGACGACGGGTTTCAGCTCGTGAGCCGGGACCATCATTTTGATCGCCCCGAGTTGGACCTGGACGTTGCCTGATGAGTCCGCTGTGGCGGCCACCTTGCCCGATGAGCCCAATCGGCTGACGATGACCTGATCGCCGATGGCCCAGTCCCGGGCACCGGCCCGCTGGTGATCGGGGCCCCGCTGGCGGCCCAGGTGATCGAGGGAGTCCTTGACCCGCTGGGCCTGCTGGGCCGTACCGGACTGTTGCAGGTCCCGGACGAGTTGGGCGACGGCGATCCGGGCGGCAGCGATGTCGGCATCGAGCTCCCGCTGGGATTTTTCACGCCAGGCCTGGCGCTCGTCGTCCAGGTGCGTCCGCCGCTCCGCAAGGTCGGTCTGTGCCGCCGTCACCGCCGCCTGGGTGCCGGCCAGGATGGCCCGTTCCTGTTCGACGGCCTGACGTTCCCGGCTCAGCTCGCTGATCACCGTCTCCAGATCCTGCCGCTCGATGCCCAACAGGTCATTGGCCCGGTCGATGATGTCGCCGGCCAGACCGAGCCGGCGGGTGATCGCCAGCGCATTCGAGCGTCCCGGCTGACCCATCAGGAGGCGGTACGTCGGGGCCAGGGTCTCGTCGTCGAACTCGGTGGCGGCATTGTGGATGCCGTCCTGGTGGTAGGCCAGGGCTTTCAACGACCCGTAGTGGGTGGTGATCATCGTCGTCACGTGCCGGTCGCGCAGGGTCTCCAGGATGGCCTGGGCCAAGGCGGCCCCCTCGGCGGGATCGGTGCCCGTGCCGATTTCGTCCAGCAGGACCAGGGTTTCGTCGTCGGCCTGCTCCAGGATGGCGACGAGATGGTGCATGTGGCCGCTGAAGGTCGACAGGCTCTGTTCCAGGCTCTGCTCGTCGCCGATGTCGGCCAGGACCCGCGTGAAAATGGGGATCTGGGTCTCCGGGCTGGCCGGAACCTGTAGGCCTGCCCGGGCCATCAGGGCGAACAGGCCGATCGTCTTCAGGGCGACGGTTTTGCCGCCCGTGTTCGGCCCGGTGACGATCAGCGTGTGCCCGTAGGTGATCTCCACATCGAGGGGAACGACCTTGTCCGGACCCAGACGGCCGAGCAGCAGGG
>JACMPN010000539.1 GCA_014377495.1 Candidatus Sericytochromatia bacterium | reverse complement strand
GTCCTGGCAGGTGCCGGTATTGGCGCACTGATCGGCTTGGGCGCCATGTTCATTCCCGGTATAGCACCGCTGATCATTGCCGGAGCGTTGGCCACGACCGTCACGACGATGGGCGTCGCCGCCTTGGCCGGTGCAATGGTCGGCGCTGCCAGTGGGGCCATCGCCGCCTCGCTGACGAAGGCCGGCTATCCCGAAAACGAGTCCGAGTTCTACGGCGAGGCATTGGAGCGTGGCGCCATCCTCATCTCAGCTGACGTCGCAGGCTCGAGTGTCTCCATCGCCCAGGTGCGTGACATCTACGCCCTGCACATGGGCCGTTCGGCTCCCGTTCTGGTCTAACCCGTCATGGCGACCGGGGGGACCCCCCCGGCGCCTGACCCATCAACCGCAAGAACGCCTGTCATCACGACAGGCGTTCTCTGCGTTTGGGCATCAGACCGGCCGGCGGGTACCGGGCCACCAGTTCCACCGGCCGAGCAAGCGCATCAGTGCCGGCACCAGCACACAGCGGATGATCGTTGCATCGACGAGCACTGAGACGGCCAGTCCAAAGCCCAGCATCTTGACCACGGCGACCCGGGCCAGGGCAAAGCCCCCGAATACGGCCACCATGATCAGGGCCGCACTCGTGATGATCCGACCCGTTGCAGCCAGACCCTCAGCGGTTGCCGCCGTGTTGTCGCCCAACCTGTCATACGCCTCTTTGATCCGACTAAGCAAAAAGACCTCGTAGTCCATGCTCAGCCCGAAGACGATGCAAAAGAGCAGCACCGGCGTGATCACGGGAACAGCTTGGGTGGGCGCACTTAGGCCCAGCCATTGGCCGCCGTAGCCTTCCTGGAAGACGAGGACCATGGCCCCGTAGCCCGCCGTCACCGAGAGGATATTCATCAGCACGGCTTTCAGCGGGATGAGGACCGAGCGGAAGGCCACTGCCAGCGCCACGAACGTCGCCACCAGCACGATGCCCATCGCCAGGGGGAATGAGCGTTGCAGGGCGTTGTCGAAGTCGACGTAGTAGGCAGCCTGCCCGCCGACCAGGACCTCGGTGCCCGGCATGTCGACCCAGTGGGGGATCAACTGGGCGAGATCCTTGGCCTGGTGCAGTTCGACGTCCGGTTTGATCAGCACCTGGACAAGCACGGCGGATCGATCGGTGCTGACCATGAACTGGCGGATCGCCGGGTACTGCGAGAACGCCGCTTCCGGTTGTTGGTAGAGCATCAAATACTGCAGGTCGCTGAGGCCACTGGCCAGATCGACCGGCCCATAGATATCGGCCACCCGGGCGTCAGCCCGCAGCTTTCTGGACAATGCCCGCAACGGCGGTACCGATGTCGCCGCCAGGATCGGACTGCGGTCCTTGGTGCGGATGACGACATTCACCGGCGCCACGAGACCGCCCTGCTCCATGGCGATCAGCATGTCCGTGCCCCGCACCGCTTCCATCGAGTCGGGTAACCAACGCCCGACCGGAAAGCCGAAGCGGGTCCCCAGCCCGGGCAGGGACATGGCGACGAGGACGGCCAGACACACGATGGAGATCCGCCAGGGACGGGCCATCACCTGTCTGGCCAAGCCATGCCACCAATCGAACTGGTTGGAGCGGACAAGGCGGCGAGATAGCCAACGAGGGGAATCCAACCATGGGCCCAAAAGCGCCAACAGGGCGGGCAGGAAGGTCACAGCCAGCAGCACGGAAACGATGACGACGATGCAGCCGCCGATGCCCACGGATTGGGTTTCGAGCAATGGTGTGACCATCAGGCCCAGCATGCCAATGACCACCGTCAAACCACTGTAGGCGACCGACTTGCCGGCCGTGGCCATGGTTTCCATCAGGGCTGCCGTGACGTCGGCAGTCTGAGCGCGAATCTCCCGGAAACGATACACGACGAACAGGCTGTAATCGATGCCGACCGCCAGACCGATCATCGTCACGGCGTTCTGGGCCAGGTTGGAGATGGGCATGCTGCCGGTCAGCAGGTAAATGACCCCCATGCTGACCCCCGTGGCCAGGATACCCATGATCATCGGCAGGCCTGCCGCCACAAGGGCGCCAAAGCCGACGATCAGAATGATCAGGGTGACGGGGACCACCCGGCCCTCGGCCTCGCCGATATCGGCAGCATTGAACTTGTTCAAATCAAAGGTGTAGGCCGCCCGACCGGTGACGCCCCATGTGAGGGTCGGGTCTGACGATTTGGTCTGGGTCATCACCTGGTCCACCGCCTGGCGGATCCCCGGGATGGCGAGTTCGGCGCCGTGGACGTCCTGGGCCTTGAGGCCGATGAGGACCATCGCCCCTTTGGCGGGATCGGCGACGAGGCGGGAGTCGATGGCTTTTTCGGGGAGCATGACCGCCCGGACGTCCGGTGAGGCTCGCAACGCCTGTTCGATGCGGACAAGTAACGCCTTGATGGCAGGGCTGTCCGTCGGTTGCCGCCGGCTGCGTACCGCCAGGACGAGAGACTGGATGTAGGGATTGGCGAAATCCTTGGCCAGCATCCGGTCCACCTGGACGCTGGTGCTGCCCGGGACATCGCCGGAACCGGCCTGCAACCGGTCTGGGGCGAGCCCCGCCCAGCGGCCGAAGACGACGGCGAGCACGAGCCAGACGCCGACGATCCACCACGGCCGCCGAGCCGCCAACCGCCCCAACCCTTCAAAGACTTTCCGGCCGCCGTCTAGCTGCATGGTGGCGGGGCTGCGACCGCAGGTGATTCACAATCACCCGGATTGCCGGGAATTTCGCCGATCGTGAAATGGGCATAGATGAACCGGTCTTTTTCGAGCAGGGCCGCAGCCTCGCCGGCATGGCTCTCCAGGCCCTCCACCGGGGGCATGGGCCGGGGCATCAGCGTGTTCCAGTAAACGAGGCGCCCACAGGGCTTGCTGGAGCGGACGACCCGTTTCAGCATCCGGGTCAGGTGATCGTCATCGACCCAGTCGAAGAGGTTCGACAAATTGAACCGGTCGAAGGTGTGGTCTTCCGTGGCCCCGAGCAGGGATTCCAGATCGCCGAGGAAAAACTGGATCCGATCGAGCCGCTCCGCCACCGTTGCCTGGTTTTCTGCCAATAAGTAGGGCGGCACGGCCCGCTCATCGCGGTAACGGCCCAGAAAGACCATGCTCATGAAGTAGTTGTCGTGCAACGGGATGTCCGTGAACATCCACTCCGTGCGTTTGCGGAAGCGATCGCCGAAGCCGTCGAAATCCACGTAACGGAAGTGGGTCGGATCCTTGGCCCGGCTGATCACGGCCCGGTGGAAGAACACCTTGAACAGCGTGCGCCAGACCGGCCCATTGATGTCACGGTGAAACAGGCGCCGCTGCTCGTCCAGCGTCTCCGCCGCAAAGAGGCGTTCCAGCTTGCGCCGGCCGTACAAGGCCCGGATGATCTTACCGAAAACCATCATGTAGCGATCGGTGCGCCCGATCCGGAACAGACCCTGATCGATCAACGGCAGATTGGCGTCCCAGTATTCCTGATCGGCTTGGGCAAGGCCGAACCGGGCCTGCTGATACAGCGCCTGTCGCCGGGTGGAATCCCGGACCCCGATGAGTTCCAGTAATCCGGCGTGATCGAGCTTGCGGATGGCCGCCATTTTCAGGCGGACGAGGTGGAGTTGGGCCGGATTCATGTCGACCATCGTGATCGCCGATGGATCGTGCAGCAAAAGGCTGAGCGTGTTACAGCCCCCCGAGGCGATGGACAGGATACGGTTGCCCGGCTGGACCTGCAGGGCAGATTGCAGGATCAGCGGATCTTCCCAACAACTGGCGTAACTGACCGAGCGTAGAAAGGGCCGATCCCGGACGGGACTCTCCAGATTTGCGGTCATTTGCGGTTGTAGAGGGGCAGTCCCTCGCGTAAATGGGTCATTTCGGGATACTCGTCTAACAGATTGAAGGTCTGAGGCAAAACGCCGCGAGAGAAATTGGCCTGTTGAAACGTCATGTTCTGGCCCAGGCCGGCGATGTCCCGATCGAACTCGGCGGCAAAGGCCCGCAACCGGGGATGCCGCTGCATGACGATCTCGATGGCGACTCGGGGCGACGTCGATGGATGGGTGAACATCCGCAGCACGCGGTTCAACAATCGGGCGTTGAGTTGCCGCTGCCAAGCCGGCGTCCGGTCGTAGACCTCGGCCAGCAGATGCTCCTCGATGCGGACGTGGCGGGCCTCGTCCAGCATGTGGAAGCGGTGGACTTCCTTGAACAGGGGATCGACCGCCGGATCGGCCTCATACTTGCGGAACAGGTCGATCGTCCGCTCTTCGAAGAGGACTCCCAGCCAGATCCACACGGTGAGGAAAGTCGGCCAGTCGGTCATCAGGGTAAGCATGCGGGCCTTGAGCTTGGACTGGCGGTACACCGCCGCCTCACGCTGGGGGTACTGGTCCGGGTACGCCGTTTCCAGCAATCGCCAGAACATGTCGGAGTGTTTGTATTCCTCGGCGATGAAATCCAGGAAGCACATGCGCAACGTTGTGCCCAGCCGTCCGCCCATCCGCTGCATCACCCCTTCGAGGGCCGGGATCAGCAGGTGTTCCTCGAGGAAGATGAACTGCTCGGCGATGGCCTGACCGACGATCTGGCTGTACAGGCGCCGCTCCGCCTCGTTCAACCGTTCATAGGACGGGGTGTAGGACAAGTGGCACATGCTCGTAGGCGCAAAGCCCCGGCCGTGATCGACGCCCATCGCATAGGGGATGTCGTCCGCCGTGAATGCCTTGACCCGGGCCCGCTCGTGAAGCTGTTCCGGTGCCGCCAACTTCATTCGACCACCTCCACACGCCCGGAGGCGCCGTCCATTCGGACCGTCTGGCCAGCCGCCAGTCGCTCACACAAGCCCTTAATACCCACGATCGTGGGTAACCCTAACTCACGGGCCACGATGGCGGAGTGGGACAGGACGCTGCCTTTTTCGATGAGCAGCCCCGACACGGAAGGATACATGGCCACCCAGCCGGGATCCGTGCGGGGGGCGACGAGGATTTCACCCTGCAGGTTCATGTCGTCACCGGGGTTGCGCACCATCTTCGTGGGACCGACCACGACGCCTGGGCAGCACGGCGTGCCGACCAACTCGCCGTCACCGGGCACTGCGATGTCCGTCGACCGGAAGGTCTGTCCCCAGTGGGGCAGCCCGACCGTGATGAACCGCTCGTCGGGCTCCTCCTGGCGGAACTGGTCGAACTCCTTTTTGCGCAGGTCCGCCAGTGCCCCCATGTCCCGGGTCACCGAACGGCCGTCCACATAGGCGACCAATTCGTCCAGTGTCAGGAAAAACACGTCGTCCCGAAGCTTGAGTGTCCCTTCCCGGACGAAGTCCTCACCGATGGCCAGAAAGACCCGCCGCATCACCCCGAACATGCGGGTCCGCGCAAAACGCAGATTTTCCCGGTTTTTGACGTGTTTGCGGGCGGACCTGACGATCTTTTTGAACAAAAATCGTTTGACGACAGGCAACCGGCGAAAAGAGTCCGCTTCCGCTTTGGCCCGGACGGCATGTTCGCGGGCTTCCATGGCGGCGATGTCCAAGGAGGGCATGGCCAGATAATTGCGCAGCATCTGAAGGAGGAATGCCGGCTGTTCCCGCAGGCTGGGCTCTTCCAGCTTGAGCTCGTTCATGCAACGGTCGCCGTAGCGCTGCATGTAGTCGATCCAGTCTGCCCTGATGGCCGCCAAGGCCGGATCGTCGTCTAACGCTGCGGCAAAGTGGTTCATGTCCACCAGGATGCCGTGGGCATTGGGGATCTGTTGCAGCGCCTGAGCCATGGCCAGGAGCCGCTTGGTTGGTTGGGTGCTCTCGATGCCGCCTTCGCCGGCGAGCAGGTCGTTCTGCACTCCGGGGAGGTCCGACAGCCATTTTTCACAGCATTTTTTGAGCATGGCATAGCCGACCATGGCCCCGACATCACTCATGATGGGCGCCTGCCAATGGTGCAACAGCTCGTTCTTAAAAACAATCCACAGATCGATGCAGCGGTCCGACGACCAGCCGGCGAAGGATTCATCCCGATAGCTGCCGTAGACCCGGTCGAACCGCACCTCGAAATCAGCGACGAGCCGGTCGATGGTCATGAAATGCCAGACCGTGCGGCCGATCATCCCCAGCATCTGGGGAAAATCCCGGGTCCACTTCTGCCAGGTCGAACCGGCAGGCGGCAGGCTGTAATTCAGGGATTCCTTGACGCCCATCATCCCCTCCATGGCGGAGCGGGTGAAGGCGAAGCCGGGCAGGTTCGCCATGCTCATATACCAGGTGAGCAGGTTGTAGTAGACCCGTCCCTGCATCAGGCCCAGGTAGGTCTGCATCTCCCGGGCGTGTTCCATGTGGACGATGGGCGGGATGCCGAGCATGCGCCCGAACAGCGTATAGACGACGTCGTAGGCATGGGAGGCAAAGCTGAAGGTCAGAGGCGTCGTCACGCCCGCATAAGACTCGACGATGTTCGAGTTGTCCCACAGCATCCGCCGCCCGCCGATCGGCGTCGTGATCGGCCGGCATTGCAGGCAATACAGCGTGTTGCCGACGAAGGACGCCTCGACGTCGACCGGGCGGCCCAGGGCCTTGGCGAGCCGGTCTAACATGGCATGCACCTGCTGCAGTTCCGGCTCAGCCAGGACCGGCTGACCAGCCCGCTCGGCCGGAACATCGACCATTTCCACGCCACCCTCGGGTCGGGTGATCGCCATCTGAGTCTGGCCGCCCGGCTCAGTGTGCAGGACCTTGCCGTCGGCGGAAAGCGTGATCTGATCGGCATCAACGGCACCCGAGACGAGGGCCTCGCCCAGGCCCCAGACGGCGCTGACCACCATCTGGTCGGGGTCGCGGTTCAGGGGATTGGCGCTGAAGCCGACAAGGGAACGCTCAGCGGGGCACATGGCCTGGACGACCACCGCCATGCCGGCGTGACCGCTGTTCAGGTGCCGTTGCTTCCGGTAACTGACGGCCCGATCACTGAAAAAGGATTGCCAGCAGCCGACGATCTTCTCGTAAATGGCATCGAGTGTGCTGGGCACGTTCAGGAAAGTGTCCATCTGACCCGCCAGGGAGGCAGCGCCGGCATCCTCGTCGCTGGCGGAACTGCGCACGGCGACCCGGTCCACGCCGGGCAGGGCCGTCAGTCCGGCGGTGACGAGGGATGCAACCTGGTGCCGCATGTCGAGGGCGGTGGCCCGTTCGCTGACGAGGCGACGCAATTCTTCCGGCGATGCCCCTTCCGGCCAGGAGCCCAGGGCATGGAACAAGGCTGCCGGCAGGACGAAAAACGGCGGCACCTTCACGTCCCAGTGGGAGATGGCCAGCAAGCCGTGGCCTTTGCCGCCCCATTGGGCCAGCTCGTGTTCGCGATAGGGATGTTGGGCGGTGGCGATATGGAGGCTCATCCGCGGGCCCACCCGATGATCAAAGCCAGTTGCAGGGTCAAAAAGGGCAGGGCGGCCACATTGTCGAGCTTGGCCAGCTTGGCCGCCGTGGGGCGGGCAGCGACAGCGGCCATGATGATCACCTCCAGCAGCGTCATGCCGCCGATGACGTACCACGCCGTGAGCGGCACGGGCAGCCGGCTTATCGCCAGCAGCCCAAGGCCCGCCAACTGGCAGGCGATGACCGCGATGATGGCCCCAGTGGGACCGAGGATTTTGGAATAGGTGTCCACGTCCGGCATTTCCTTCTCGGGGGCCCGGATCTTGCGGGCGATCTCCAGGGAGTAGACCCAGGCATAAATGGTGCCGCCGTAAATCAGCAGCGGCGACGCGAAAGGCTGAAAGCCAGGCGGCAGACGATCCCCAATGCCGACGAAAACGCCGAGGACCATCAGGAAGAGGATCGCCATGTGGCTCATGCCATACAGGACCATATGGCGCTTCAGCCAGTCGGCGACGAAAAACTCTTTGAGCATCAGCAGGGAATAGGCGATCAGGGTCAGGGTGGCGACGAGAAATCGGGGCCCGACCAAGCCGGCGATGATCACTTCCAGGGGGATGGCCACATTGGCGATGCGCCGCAACTGCGGCAGGGTGACCCAGCCTTTGGAGAGGACCCGCTGCGGAAAGCGGACCGAATCGACGGCATAGTCCTTGTGCTCGTCGAAGACCCGCAGGTGCAGGAAAATCAGGACGTAGACGGCACTGATCAGGGACAAAGGGCCCAGCACTGCGGTCGTAGGCATCAGTTCATGCAGTCGCAGACTGGCCATGGCGGCGGCGCCGACGAGCAGGGCGGTGGCAATGAGGTTCGTGCCGATTTTGAAGCGTTCTTTAAAGTAGGCTGCCCAACGCTGCGGGGCCGGTGGCAATGACGTCAACGTGAGATCTCCAGCAAATGGGACAGACGTGGTTGGCAGAATCTGTCAACGACGTGTGGACAATGGTGGCATTCTAGCAAGTCTCGGTCGGTGACTGAGACTTGCTACGGCGTGATGTGTGCATCGGCCCCCTCGGACCGCTGACATCAGCTCAATGCAGCTCCCAGCGGATGTTGGGCAGCCGGCGGACGGCCAGCCAGTGAAACAGCACTTCGGCCCACGACAAGGCCCCGGTCATCAGCGTCGCCGAGGCGAACCGGTCCAGGAGGCCATCCAGCCACGTGTGCCAGTGGGGATCGGGCACCAAAGGAACGAGGATGGCCCCGCCCCAAGGCGAAGACGCCGTCAGCAGGATCACCGACATGACCAGGGTCAGGGCCCCGATGAAGGCCTCGGTCGGTCGTTCCTTCAGGGCCAGGGCCCAGCGGCCACGCGGCAGGACATGGCCCCAGAATGCCGTGCTGGCGGTGTTTGGCTCCTGGACCTCGAAGGGTTCGGGGAACTGCACACGGTGACGGCCGTGGGTGACCTGCTTCAGTCCCACCACCACGGTTTCGGCTGCCCGTCGCAGGGCCTGGGCATCGGGATGCTGCAGGCGCAGCACATACCTGCCGCCGGCAGGGCGGTTGATCACGCCCCAGGTCTGGGTGTGCGACTCGTAGATGGTACCGACCAGGGTCTCATTGACCAGCGGGATGTCCGAGGACACGCCGCTGGCGAGGATTTCGGTCTGGCGGGCCTTCAGATCCGGATGTTCCTGGTCCATCTCCGGCCACAGGTGCAACTGCACGAGTGCGGACTTCAGTTCGTCGATCGTCATGTTCGTATGGCAGACGAGGCGGGCCCGCATAGTGTCTCCGTCCCAATGGTGGTGGTTGCCTGATTAGCTTACCAACCCCGAGGGAGCGATTTCAGTGACGACCGGTTGCGCCGCTGCAGCAGGAAGGTTCCCATCGCTGCGAAAAGCAACGCCAGCCCGAGGGATTCACCCCCTGCGGCTGGCCTTGCCTTGGGGCGACACTCGAATGAATCCCTCAAGTACGATGCCGGGGACCAAGGCGCCGGCATGGCCATGCCAGTAGCCCCCGGTGAATTGGAAGTGACGGCGACGGTGTCCCTCGTCGTCAGTTTCTGAAACCGGGCACAAGCCCTGCGTCCACGTCGTTCCCGTCCAACGGGACTTCACTGGCCTTCGCAGGCGTATACTCGGGCAGTGCCAAACGCTTGGAGGGTGATCGGATGTCGTACGGATACCGCTGGATGCTCGGAGCTTTCTTGGTGATGCTCTGCATGACAGCGGCGCCTGTGAGTGAGGCCGCAGTCCGTGAGCAGGCTGTCTTCGGCGGTGGCTGCTTTTGGGCGTTCCAGGCGGAGTTCGAGATGCTCCGGGGCGTCGACTCGGCTGTGCCTGGCTATGCTGGCGGGAACAAAGCCAACCCCACGTATGACGAGGTGTGTGCCGGCGATACCGGCCATGCCGAGGTTATCCAGGTCACCTTTGACCCCAAGGTAATCAGCTATCAGACACTGCTGAGGGCTTTTTTCGGAGCCCACGATCCCACCAGCCTGGATCGGCAGGGGCCAGACTCGGGATCGCAGTACCACTCGATCATCCTGCCCGCCAACCAGGCCCAGGTCCTGACGGCTCGCAAGCTGGTCACGGAACTCACGGCCGCAAAAGCCCATCCCAAGCCGATCGTCACCGAAATCAAACGGTTGCAACGGTTTTATCCTGCCGATGAGCATCATCTCCACTACTACGCCAAACACCCGGATGAGCCGTACACCCGGCATGTCGTTGCCAAGGAAGTCGCTCACTTCCGCAAGCTGTTTGGTCCACTGCTCGTCCGTTAGCCCGGGGTCGCCGGCAGCATGCAGAAGAGCCGTGTCGTGGACTGACTTGTCCACGACACGGCTTTTTGTCTGGCGGGTAGCCCGATCCGGTGGTTAGTTGAGCTTGAAGCTGTTGATGACCGACCAGGCCTGGGTCTCCGAGAGGCGTTTGGTGTCGCCGTAGGCTTCCATGAAGTAGACGGCGCTGTTGCGCCGGATAATGGCGACATAGCCGTCATACGAGACCCCGTTGAAACGGGCGGTGAAGGTAAAGCCGCTGTTGTCGACGTAGGTGGCGCCGTAAGTGACTTTGTTGGACCATTCCTTCTTGATGCTCTTCCATGCCGCGTTCAGGTCGTCTTCTTCGCTGACGAACGTGAACTTGCCCCGGGAAATGTCGGCGACGCCACCGGTGTAGGTTTTGTTGCTCAGGCCGTAGGACGTCAATCCCGTGAAGACATCATCGCTGGCGGGCTTGTCACGTTCGATCCAGTTGCCGGGCGTGGTCACACTGTACGACTCGGTGTCCCAAGTCTGACCGACCTGCTTAACAGAGGTCGGTTTGGATTTCGTTTTGGAGACCACACGCTCGCCGCCTTCAGAATTGACAGCGGTCGCCACACCCGAGGTGATGGAACCGCCGGCAGCGGGGGAAGCGGGAACCGAGGTGATGGAACCGCCGGCAGCAGGGGAAGCGGGAACCGAGTCAGGAACGATGATCGTGCAGGCTGCCATGGGCACGAGAGCAAGGATGGCCAGCAGGCGAGCGGGATAGCGCATTAAGATGCTCCAATATCTGGAAACGACAATCGCTCTTAATTATACCGCCAACCAGGCCATTGGTCCGTCCATGACGATAGGTAAACAAGGTGACTGGCTGTAGAGCAAGTACAAGGCTGCCGAGCCTCTGATACAGGAGCGTGGGTGTCATCGGGTGTTTCGATTTCCAGTGCGATAGCCCAAATGCAGGGGGCGGGTGAATCGGGGCAAAGCGTCCAGCATATCAGGCTGGTCTTGTTGCCGCCGATCACCCGAGATCCCGTCAAAACCGGCAATACGAAGTTTGAACGAAGAGCCGGGCCATTGGCCCGGCTCTTCGGTGCGAAGGCGCTGGCTGACCTTATGAGGCGACGGGTAGTTGATTGGTCTGTTGCTGTTGCTGACCGGTCTGCTGTTGCTGGATCGGCTGTTGCTGACCTTGGTCGATTTGCGGTTGCTGGATCTGACCGGTTTGCGGCTGTTGGATCTGCTGTTGCTGGCCCTGATCGATCGGTTGCTGTTGGATCGGCTGCTGGATCTGGCCTACAGGGATGCCTCCATTGGCGGCACCGCCAATGCATGGTGCGGCATAGGTGCTAATTGTCGGAATGCCGTAACTAATCCCCCCGTAGCCAGAGCCACCGTAGCCCAAGCCACCGTAGCC